>NZ_JBHVFE010000443.1:0-7367 GCF_042801945.1 Kitasatospora sp. NPDC057542 | reverse complement strand
GCCCGGAGCCGTGCGGCTCCGGGCCTTCGCGTGGAACGACTGCCGTCGATCAGTCCAGGTAGTCGCGCAGCACCTGGGAGCGCGACGGGTGGCGCAGCTTCGACATGGTCTTCGACTCGATCTGGCGGATGCGCTCACGGGTGACCCCGTACACCTTGCCGATCTCGTCCAGCGTCTTCGGCTGGCCGTCGGTCAGGCCGAAACGCATCGAGACCACGCCCGCCTCGCGCTCGGACAGGGTGTCCAGAACCGAGTGGAGCTGCTCCTGGAGCAGGGTGAAGGAGACCGCGTCGGCCGGGACGACCGCCTCGGAGTCCTCGATGAGGTCACCGAACTCGCTGTCGCCGTCCTCGCCCAGCGGGGTGTGCAGCGAGATCGGCTCGCGGCCGTACTTCTGGACCTCGATGACCTTCTCGGGGGTCATGTCGAGTTCCTTGGCCAGCTCCTCCGGGGTGGGCTCGCGGCCCAGGTCCTGGAGCATCTGGCGCTGGACGCGGGCCAGCTTGTTGATGACCTCGACCATGTGCACCGGGATGCGGATGGTGCGGGCCTGGTCGGCCATGGCGCGGGTGATCGCCTGACGGATCCACCAGGTGGCGTAGGTCGAGAACTTGTAGCCCTTGGTGTAGTCGAACTTCTCGACCGCACGGATCAGACCGAGGTTGCCCTCCTGGATCAGGTCCAGGAAGAGCATGCCGCGACCGGTGTAGCGCTTGGCCAGCGAGACCACCAGACGGAGGTTGGCCTCCAGCAGGTGGTTCTTGGCCCGGCGGCCGTCCTCGGCGATGATCTCCAGCTCGCGCTTGAGCTTCGGGGCGAGCTTGTCGGCGGCCGAGAGCTTGTCCTCGGCGAACAGGCCGGCCTCGATGCGCTTGGCGAGCTCGACCTCCTGCTCGGCGTTGAGCAGCGGGACCTTGCCGATCTGCTTCAGGTAGTCCTTGACCGGGTCGGCGGTGGCACCGGCGACGGCGACCTGCTGGGCCGGCGCGTCGTCCTCGTCGTCGTCGGAGAGGACGAAGCCCTCCGACTCCTCCTCCGGGCCGGTGCCCTCGGCCTCGGCCTTGTCGCCGGGCAGCGCGACGTCCTCGAGCAGCTCCTCCTCGCCGAGCAGCTCCTCGTCGCCCTTGGCGGTCTTGCCTGCGGCGGTCTTCTTGGCGGCGGCCTTCTTGGCCGGCGCTGCGGTCTTCTTGGCCGCGGCCTTCTTGGCCGGGGCAGCCTTCTTCGCGGGAGCCGCCTTCACCTCGGAGAGGACGGTGGTCGCCTCCGAGGAGGTGATCTCGGCGGAGACGGTGGGGGCCGGGGCCGCAGCGGCCGCGACGGCCGGGGCCGCGACGGGGGCGCCGGGGGCGATCCGCACCGGCGGCTTGGTCGGGGCCGACGGGGCGGCCGGGGTCCGGGTGGTGACAGCCTTGGTGGCGGTGCGCTTGGTGGGGCTCTTGGCAGCAACGCTCTTGCGCTTGGCGCCGGCCGGTTCGGCCGCGCTGACCATGAGGTCCACACCCTCCTCAATCAGCACCTGATTGAGGCTGCGCATGACGTTCTTCCACTTGGTGACCGGGATCTGGTCCGCCTCGAACGCCTGGCGCACGTCGTCACCGGCGATCTGCCCCTGGGCCTTGCCCCGCTCGATGAGCGCCAGCAGAGCCGCGGACTCGGCGATCTCGGGGGGAAGCGAACGGGATGTGCTGGCCGACACGAACTACCTCTCGGACGATGAGTGGACTCGAACCCGTACCGGCCGCCCGAGCGGGCGGGGAAGGAGATCGCGCGTCGGGCGCGCGGTGTCGATTCCGACCGACTCGGGCTTGAGGACTGGGTTTGCAGGACGGCAGCAGCGCCGTGGACCAACACAGCATTCTGACATGTTGGAGTATTCCGGAGCTGCTTCCGCTCAGGACACATCGCTGCTACTCGTCAAGTGTTACGCATGGCCTTCGTGTCGCGGGTCACACCACCCGGCGTCCGCAACCCGGGGCCGCTTCCATCATCGCGCACTCTCGGAACGAATCATTGTCATGGACAAGCCCTGGAGCGGCCCCGCCTTCCCGGTTCGCATTCCGGGGGCGGCTGCCCGCTCCGGGGCCGACCGCCTTTTCGGGATCCGGCCGCCTCGTCCGGGCCCGGCGGGCGACGGCATGCGAAGGCCCTCCGGCGGCGCCGCGCGGCGCGACCGGAGGGCCCTGGCGGAGCGGACCGCCGCCGTCCGGCGCCTCCACTCGTGGAAACAGCCCGTTCAGTGCTCCCTGGGCGCGGGGACGGACGGCTCGATCTCGGGATGGACCGTGAGCAGCGCCCGCATCGCGGCCTCGCCCGCGGTGCCGTCGCCGGCGCCCAGCGCGTCCACCAGTCGGGCGTGCAGGCCGACCGAGGACTCGGAGGGCCGCTCGCAGGAGGTCGCCGGACCACCCGAGACCTGCAGGGCGCAGGCGACGATCCCGGACAGGTGCTCCAGCATCCGGTTGCCGGCCATCTGGAGGACCAGGCTGTGCAGCTCGGCGTCGGCCCGGGTGTAGGTGGAGAGGTCGGCCTGGGAGGCTGCGTGGCCCATGATCTCGACCAGCTCGACCAGACGCTGCTGGACGTCCTCCCGGCCGTGACCGGCGGCGAGCCGGGCGGCCAGCGGCTCGATCGCCCAGCGGAGCTCGGACAGCTCCCGGCGCTGCTCGTCCCGCTGCGGACCGAAGGCACGCCACTCGATGATGTCCGGGTCCAGCAGGTTCCAGTCACCGACCGGGCGGACCCGGGTGCCGACGTTCGGCCGGGCACTGACCAGGCCCTTGGCCTCCAGCACGCGCAGAGACTCGCGGACGACGGTCCGGGAGACCTCGAACCGCTGGCCGATCTCCTCGGGCACCAGCGGGCGGTCGGCACCGAGGTCGCCGGAGACGATCATCTGGCCGAGCTGCTGGACCAGCTGGCCGTGCAGACCGCGGCCGCGGCTGCTGGTGGTCTTGCGGCCGACCCGGGCGATGTCGGACTCGGCGCCCTCCCAGCGGGGCGCCGGCGGGGTCGGCCGGTCGGCGTACGAGAAGCGGTCCAGGTCGCCGGGGCCGGGGATGGGCCCTTCGGCAGAACGGGCGGGGGTCATGGTGGGGTGCGCAAGGGTACTCACGCCTCCTTTGTCGGCGATCGGCCGGCGCGGCTTGAGAATTCTCGTGAAAAGCACACGAAAGGGTGATCGACCGCGACTGGATAATTGACTTCTTATCAGGAAGAAACGCTCATTACGGTCACTGCTGGTCGATCTTGGTGGTCCCGGGCAGGACCGTGCTCGCGGAGCAGCCGCGAAGCCCTAGCGAGCCCCACCCGGGCGGCTCCGCGCCCGATGTGGCGCTACAGGGCGCGACGGCGGGCCTGGGCCAGCAGGGAGGCGAACAGCAGGACCGTCGCAGGCGTCGCGACCGCGGCGAGCAGCGCCGGATCGGACAGCGCCGCACTCCCGGCCGCCTCCTCGTCGGGACCCCCGTACACCCAGCCGTAGGCCCACTCGATCCCCGACTGGAACGGCAGCTCGACCGCCCGGGTCGGCCACGGCCTGCCGGTGTGGTGCGGCAGCAGGGTGACGCAGGACTCCAACAGCGTCGGCAGCGCGCAGAGCAGCAGCACCCCGGACCCGGCGCTGCGGGTCAGCGAGGCGGTCAGCACCCCGGTCCAGCCCGCCAGCACGGTGAGCAGGACGAAGGCCAGCAGCGCGGCGGGCACCCCGTGGCCGGCCGCCAGCCCCAGCGGGGCGAACACGGCAGGCAGGTCGGACAGCCCGGACATCCCGGCGCCGGTCAGCGCCTCGGACACCCGGTCCGACAGCGCGGCCGGGTCCGCCCAGGCCGACACCGTGACGCCGTCCGGCAGCGCGAGGTGCACGACCACCGTGTCGAGCAGCAGGGTGGCCAGCGCCAGCAGCCCCGCCGTCGGGCCGATCACCAGCAGCTTGGCCAGCAGCAGCCGCACCCGGCGCGGGTACGACACCTGCGAGGCCGGCAGCCCCGGGTGGCGCACCTCGTGGCCGTACGAGAGCGCGCCCAGCAGCCCGGCGCCGAGCGCGGCGAAGGGCAGCGGGGTCAGTGGGAGGGCTGCGGTCAGCAGTCGCACTCCGGCCGGGGCCGCCAGGGGGCCGTCCGGGGCCTGGCTCGCCAGGACGGCGGCCACGACGGCGTCGCCGAGCAGCACGGTGGCGAGCAGCAACCAGGTGGAACGCAGGCCGCGCAGGCGGCGCAGCTCGTAGGCCAGGGCACGCACGGTTCACTCGCTCCGGTGGTCGTCGGGGATGGCGGGGGCTGCGGGAGTGGCAGGGGTCCGGGCGGCGGTCGTGCCCGAGTCGGGGCGGCGGAGGCGGACGGTGTCGTCGGTGAGCAGGTCATCGGTGCTCACCCGGCTGCCGGGGGGCCGGACCCGGGCGGGCGCCTGCGGCGAAGCCGGGGCCAGAACCGAGGCCGTGGCCGGGTCGTCGCGGAAGAGCCGGTCGACGGCCACGGTGGGGGCGGGTTCGGCAATGGCACCGGACCCGTTCTCCACAGCGGGCTCGGGGCGGCGGCCGGCCAAGCCGAGAACGGGGAGCGCGGTGGGGAGTGCCGCAGCGGAGGCCACGGCGGGCAGGGCGCGGGTGGGCAGGGAGCCGCCCTCCCGGGGTCGGTGGCGGGCACTGCTCTTCGGGGCGGTGGTGGCCTCGGCGCCGGCTTCGGCGGCGGAGGCGGCGGCTTCGGTGACGGAGGGGGAAGCCGGGGTCGTCGCGGGCTCGACCGGGCACGTCACGGCTTCGGCCGGGGCCGGCACAGCGGCCGTCCCGGGGAGCCGGCCGACCGCCGGCTGCGGGGTCCGCTCCCGGTCCGCGTCCGCGCCCGGATCGGCCTCGGGTCCGGGGCCGAGGCCGAGATGGCGGGAGCGACCCGAGCCGGCCGACAGGACGACCCGCGGCGCCGGCTGTTCGACCACCCGGTCGGCCAGCTCGTGCAGCAGGATCCCGTGGCGGTAGGCGAGTTCGCCGATCTCGGTGCGGTCGATGCCGGCCACCGCGAGACCCACGCTGCCGTCCCGGCGGACGTCCGCGCCCTGCTTGACCAGCAGGTCCGCCAGCCGCGCCATCTGCGGCCCCCGGACGGCCACTTCGGGGCTGAGCCTGGTCCGCCGGAACTCCGCGACCGGCTGGTCGGCCACCAGGCGGCCGCGGTCCAGGGTGACCACCCGGTCCGCGAGCTGGGAGGCCTCCTGCGGGGTGCGGGTGGTCACCAGGACCGTTCCGCCGGCGGCGCCGAAGGAGCGCAGGAAGGAGTGGAACCACTCGACGTTGCGCGGCGACAGGCCGTCGGCGGGCTCGTCCAGCAGCAGCGCACCGGGGTCGCCGAGCAGCGCTGCGGCCAGGGCCAGGCGGCGGTGCATGCCAGGCGAGAAGGTGCGCAGCCGCTGCCCGGCGACGGCGGCCAGCCGGGTCTGCTCCAGCAGTTCGTCGGCCCGTCGGGCCGGGACGCCGGCGGCCGCCGCGAGCATCCGCAGGTGGCTGCGCGCCTTGCGGCCCGGGTGTCCGGCCACCGCGGCTGCCCCGGTGCCGGGCAGCAGCACCCCGACCTCGCGCTCGGGGTGGCGCAGCCGGCGGTAGGGGCGGCCGTCGAAGAGCGTGACGCCCTGGCCACGTTCGAGTTCGAGCATCAGCCGCAGCGCGGTGGACTTGCCCGCCCCTTCGGCGCCGAGCAGCGCGGTCACCGTGCCGGGCCTGGCGTCGAAGGTCAGATCGAGCACCGCGGGCGGAACGCCCTTGCGATAGACCTTGGTCAGTCCGGTGATCTGGATCATCGCTGGCTGCTCCCATGCCCTCGGCCCACCTGCTCGACGCGGAGCGCCCCTGACGGCGGGCATGCACCCGCGCGGCTCCGCGCCAGCACATTAGGGGGCGGCAACGGCTATTCCGGGCATTACGGGAACGGCACGGGCCCGCCGACTGCCCGCCTCACCCGATCAGGGGACAATCCGATCCTGCGATTCACGGGCGGCCGGTCCGTTCCGAGGGCTCCGGCGGCTTCGGCCGGGCGGAGCGCAGCGCTCGGTGGAGGGGCGCGGCTCCTACCGAGGGGGCCAGGGCGGGAGCGGGAGCTGCTCGCCGCCGCACACCGCGTGGAACTCGTCGACGGCGGCCTGGCCCTCGACCGCGATCTCGCCCAGCCTCTCCCGCTCGGCGGCCAGCCGTTCCTGCACCGCGGCGATCGTCTCGGGCGCCGCCGGCTCGGCCTGCAGCGCGGCCAGTTCCTTCTCCGTGTCGGTGGTGGTCTCGTCGAGGCTCCGGTAGTCCGCCACCAGCCCCTCGATGAGGGTTCGCTGGTTGGCGCAGTCCTTGATGGCCATCGCAGGGCTCCCTGGGCCGGAAGACCTCCGGCCCGGCGGCCGGAGCGTCCACCGACACTCTGCGCCGCCGTCCCCCGGGTCCGCAGCCAGGCCAGGCCATTCGGCTGCCCGGGGCCACACCGCGGTGGGACGGGTCCGGGGCCCGGGTCCGGGCGGGCTGGGCACGGAGTCGGGGGCTCAGGACTCCGGACGGAGCATGGGCGGGTTGAGAACGGTCGCCCCGCCGGCAGTGAACAGCTGGGCCGGTCGCCCACCCTGACGGGTCGTCGTGCCGCCCGAGGGCAGCAGGAAGCCGGGGGTGCCGGTGACCTTGCGGTGGAAGTTCCGCGGGTCCAGTGCCACACCCCAGACCGCCTCGTAGACCCGGCGCAGCTCGCCGACGGTGAACTCGGTCGGGCAGAAGGCGGTGGCGAGGGAGGAGTACTCGATCTTGGAGCGGGCGCGCTCCACGCCGTCGGCGAGGATCAGGCCGTGGTCGAAGGCGAGCGGAACGCCGTCGGCCGGGTTCTCGCCGAGGAGTTCACCGACCGGGGCCCAGCGGGCGCTGCTGGCGTCGCCGCCGGCCCGGGGCGTCGGCAGGTCGGGGGCGAGCACCAGGTAGGCGACGCTGACCACGCGCATCCGGGGGTCGCGCTGCGGGTGGCCGTAGGTGGCGAGCTGCTCCAGGTGGGCGCCGGCCGCGCCGGGGCCGACGGCATCGTGGCCGGGGGCGGTGTGGGCACGCAGACCGGTTTCCTCGGCCAGCTCGCGGGAGGCGGCCTCGGCCAGGCCCTCGTCGGGGCGGACGAAGCCGCCGGGCAGCGCCCAGTACCCCTGGAACGGCGGCTCGCCTCGTCTGACCAGCAGGGCGCAGAGCGAGTGGTCGCGCACCGTCAGCACCACCAGGTCAACCGTGACAGCGAACGGGGGGAAGGCCGACGGATCGTAACGCGACATGGCGACGATCATAGTCGTCTCTCTGACGATAAGCACAGGCCCGTGCGTGGGCCGCGCGGGGCCGGTGCCCCCGCCCGGCCCGGCGCGGCTCGCGTCCGGCC
>NZ_JBHVFE010000442.1:0-7435 GCF_042801945.1 Kitasatospora sp. NPDC057542 | reverse complement strand
GGGTTGACCTGGGTGGCGTCGAGAGACACCCGCTGGTTCTGCACCACTTCCATGACCTCGTCCGCGGCGCTACGCCCGGGGGCGGCGTCAGCGGGGGCGCCCACGCGGGCGTCCGCGGGGGTGTCCGCGGGGGCGTCCGCGAGGGCGCTCCCGGCGGCGTCCTCCGAGCCCGCGAGCTCGTCGATCGCCGCGGCCAGCGCGGCCTCGTCCGTCGCCGCGTCAGTTGCTGACGTGTCGACGACGGCCTTGGTGCCATCAGCCACCGTGGTCCTGCCTCCCCTTGTGTCGCCCCGGCCTGAGAGAGTCGCTGGAGCCCGAGGGTCGGCAGCCCTGTGCTCCAGGACAATTGTGCCCACTCTTCTCCACCGGGTACGACCGCTGAGACGTCCGCTCGGTTGCACGTGGGTGGAGAGATGTGGTGCAGATCCGACACCGGGTCGCCATCCGGCGTTCGGGCGGACCCGAACCAACCGGTGACCCAGCACTCGGCCGGACGAGCGGAGGAGCATCCCGCTCCGGTTGACGCCCGGTCGGGGCGCCCGCTCGTCCGGCCGGTGGTCGGACGGTCAGCGGCCCAGCCGGCCGCGGACCATGCCCAGCATGGCGTTCAGCTCCTCGATCCGCAGGCGCTTCGCGATGAGCGCGAAGACGGCCAGCTGGAGGCCGCCGGCCACGACCAGGGACGCCATGCTGCCCGGCCAGCCGCCGAGCACCTGTTGGATCCCCAGGCTGGCGCCGACGCCGACCACGGCGGCCGGGACGCAGGCGGCGGTCAGCCGGCTGTACGTCCTGCCGATCCGCTTGGTGTCCAGCCCGCCGATCCGCTTCTTCAGCTTCGGCATCGCGACCGTCACTCCGACGGCGTAGGCCAGGCCGTAGCCGAAGGCGATGCCGGTCACCGTCCACTCGGCGGGCAGCAGCAGCCAGCACAGCAGCGCGAAGCCGGCCTGGCAGGCCGCGACCCAGACGGTGTTGGAGAACGGCGTGCGGGTGTCCTCGTAGGCGTAGAAGCCGCGCAGCATCACGTACTGGGCGGAGTACGGGATCAGGCCCAGCGCGAACGCGGAGAGCATCAGACCGACGTTGGTGGCGTCGCTCAGGACGGTGTCGTTGCCGCCGATCGCGTAGATCGCCCGGCCGATGACCGGGCCGAGCGACAGGAACAGGAAGGCCGCCGGGACGACCGCCACCGCGGTGGTGCGCAGCCCGTAGGAGATGTCGTCGCGCACGGCGCCGGCGTCCTCGTCGGCCGCCGCACGGGAGAGCCGGGGGAGCACCGCGCTCATGATCGAGACGGTGATCACGGCCTGCGGGAGCTGCCAGATCAGCAGTGCGTTGGAGAACGCGGCCAGGCCGACGCCGTCGTGTCCGGCCGCCGACGCGGCGTCGCCCGCCTTGGTGGACAGCTGGGTGATCACCAGGTAGCCGGCCTGGTTGGCGAGCACGAAGAAGAACGTCCACTTGGCCAGCCGGGCGGCCTTGCCCAGGCCGTGGCCGCGCCAGTCGAAGCGGGGCCGGTAGCGGAATTCGGCGGCCCGCAGGTACGGGATCATCGCCAGCGACTGGACGACCAGACCGACCAGGGTGCCGAGGCCGAGCAGCCGCACGCCCTCGGGGGAGACGCCCTCCGGGGTGACGTGGGTGGTGCCGAACCCGCCGTAGACCCAGATGTAGGCGGAGAAGGTGAAGATCACCACGATGTTGTTCAGGACCGGGGTCCACATCATCGCGCCGAAGCGGCCACGGGCGTTGAGGATCTGGCCCATCACCACGTGGATGCCCATGAAGAAGATGGTCGGCAGGCAGTAGCGGGCCATCGCCACCGTGGTGTCGGCGCGCTCCGGGTTGGCCATCATCGGATGCGCGATCAGCTGCACCAGCACGGGTGCCCCGAGCACCGCCAGGAAGACCACGCCGCCGAGCCCGACCATCACCAGGGTGAGCAGTCGGCTGGCGTACGCGGTGCCGCCGTCCTCGTCGTTCTTCATGCTGCGCACCAGCTGCGGCACGAAGACCGCGTTCAGCGCGCCGCCGCCGATCAGGATGTACAGCAGGGTCGGCAGGGTGTTCGCCGCGTTGTACGAGTCGCCCATCACGCCGACGCCGATGGCCGCGGTGATCACCATGGTCCGGACGAAGCCGGTGCCCCGGGAGACCAGCGTGCCGGCCGCCATGATCGCGCTGGAGTTCAGCAGGCTGGAGACCTTGCCGCCGCCGGCCGCCTTGGCGGGCTCGGCGGTGGGCGCGGGCGCCTGCTGGGCGGCCTGCTCATCGGCGATGACGTCCGCCGGCGGCTCGACCGCCGGAGGCACCGCGACGGCGGCCACCTGCATGGTGGCCTCCTGCTCGGAGAGCGGCGGGTCGAACTCGATCGGCGGCACGAAGTGGTGCTGCCCGCCCGGAGCGCCGCCGTGCTGCGGCTGCCCCGGGTAGCCGACCATCGGCGGGTACGGCGCGTGGCCGGCCGCCGGGGCGTTCGGCTGCGGGACCGGCGGCTGGGCCGCGGCCTGGGCCGGGCGGCCGCCGAAGAGCGCCTCCACCCCGACGTACTCGGTGGTCTCGGTGTCCCAGGCGGAGTGCGCCGGGCCCGGCTCCCACTGCGGCCGGGGCTGCTCGGCGCCGCCCCAGTGGCCGTCGGCGGCCTGCGCCGGGGCCTGGTCCTGCTGCCAGGCGGGCTGCACCGGGGTGTCCCAGCCGGGCTGCACCGGCGGCACCGGGGCCGAGAACTGCTCCGGGGCCTGGTAGGGGGTCGGCGGCACCGGCGTCGGGTAGCCGCCGCCCTGCGGCGGCAGCTGCGGCGGCACGTCGTACGCGGCGGCCGGCGGCTGGGGCGCGGCAGGCCGACCGGCCTGCAGGCCGTACGGGTCCCGGCCGTCCTGCGGGTGCCCGTAGGCGTTCGCCGCGTACGGGTCCTGGGCGTAGGTGTCGGCCACGTACCAGTCGCCGGACGGCGACTCGGCGCCCGGCCGGCTCTCACCGCGGCCCGGCGGCCGCTCCTCGCTGCGCCCGGTCATGTCACCTCTTCGCTGTCGTGGGGGAGGCCGGCCCGGGGATGCGGGGGGTCGGCGGTATCAAGGACCAACCTTCTCATCACCGGCGGCCCGATCCCGGCCATCCGGGCTGCTGCCACGCGGTGTCTGTGCAGGACCGTCACCAGGGGCGTCGTCCGTCCCGCCGGTCCCGTCCGCCGCCGGGGCCCCGGCGGGATCCGCGGTGGACTCCTTCGCCGT
The DNA here is from genome assembly GCF_042801945.1 of Kitasatospora sp. NPDC057542. Lineage (NCBI taxonomy): Bacteria > Bacillati > Actinomycetota > Actinomycetes > Kitasatosporales > Streptomycetaceae > Kitasatospora > Kitasatospora sp. NPDC057542. The sequence continues at coordinate 4,205 of NZ_JBHVFE010000442.1, read as the reverse complement.
GCCCTCCGCCGGGGGCTGCGGAGCGGGCCCGGCGGCCGCGGAGCCACCCGCCGCCGGGGCGTCCCCGACCGGCTGGTCGCCGTCCTCGTGCGGCTGCCCGCCGCGCCGCTTGCGCTGGCGCACGAAGCGCAGCGCGGCCAGCAGCAGCAGGACGCCGGCGCCCGCGAAGACGTACAGCACGCCGTTGGTCACCGAGGTGACCTCCACCGTGAACTTCCGGGCCTCGCCGTACGGCCGGGAGTCGGGGCCGGTGGTCCACAGCTGGGCGGTCATCGCGACCGGCCCGTTGTTGTGCGCCTCGGCGTTGAAGCGGAGGGTCACGCTCTGCGAGGGCGGGAGGACCAGCTCCTCCTCCTTGCTCACCCGCAGCCGGTTCGGCTGGGCCGAGGTGAGCACCAGCTTGAGGTTGGTGACCGTCTGAGTCAGGTCGTTGCGGACACTGACCTGGAGCAGACCGGTGTCGCCGGCCAGGGTGACCACGTTCTTCTTCGGCACCTGGACGGCCCTGGTCAGCTCCTTCAGGTACTCCGTGACGCCGGTGCGGTAGGTGCTCCCGGCCGGCGGCTGGCTGCGCCACTCGGTGGACAGCGAGCGGACCATCGCGGCGCTGAACGGGCCGCGCACCCGCTGCGGCAGGGTGAGCACCCGCATCAGGGTGTCCAGGTCGTGCTGGATGTCGTCGGTGCGGCTCAGGTCGGCCGCCGGCAGCTCCGAGGCCCGGGCCTGGGTCGGGTAGTCGGTGGGCGCCGGGACGGCGGTGTTGGCCTTCGGGTCGGCCGCGGACTGGGCCACCGCGTCCAGCTTGACCGAGGAGATCCACTTGCCGTCCGCCGTCTGGAGGGCGGTCGCCAGTGCCTTGGCGTTGGCGGCGCTCAGCTCGCGCGGCGGCATGACCAGCAGCCCGCGCTGGTTCTGCGGCTGCTCGTGGGTGATCGCGAAGGTTTCGGCGAGGAAGCGCTGGGTGGCCTCGGTCTGCGCCTGCGGGCTGCTCAGGTCCTTGTCGAAGAGCGAGGACACGGTCTCGTCGGCCACCACGGCGTTCTGCCCGTTGCCGATCGGGCGGACGGCGGTCGGGGTGTAGTTGAGCGAGTCCGGCTCCGGCATGCTCTCGCCGTTGACCAGCAGCAGCCCGCTGCCCGACTGCTGGGCGAGGGCGGCGATCTGCTGGTCGAGGTAGCCCTGGAACGGCCAGGCGACGTCCGAGCGGGTGTCCACGGAGAGCCGGCCCTCGACGGTCAGCCGGCCGGCCGTGGTCGCCTTGCTCAGCGCGGTGGTCACCCCGGTCAGGTCGGAGCCGTTGTGCGCGATCGAGGCGAGGTCGGGGTCGGCGTACGGCAGCGAGACCACCTGGACGCCCGGCTTGGCGACGGCGGCCCGCAGCTTGTCCAGCCAGGCGACGGCGGCGGGCGAGGGGGGGAGCTGGACGGTGTTGTCGTCCTTGGCCGACTTGCCCGACTCCTCGGTCCCCGGCTTCTGCACCCGGTAGGGCTTGGTCATCGCGAGCGCGGCGTCCAGCAGGTCCGGGTCGATCACCCAGGTCAGCCCGTTCAGCTTGGCGCCGGTGTCGACCAGCTCGTACAGCCGGCCGCCCGGGGCGAACTCGGTGGCCAGGCTGTCGTCGCGCAGCACCGAGATGGTCTGGTCGTTGTCGGCGACGGTCTGGGCGGCCATCACCGGCGGGTGCACCAGCGGCCAGATCGTGGCGACCTTCGTCGGCTGCGCCTCGGCGCCGCCCGGGTTGTACGGCAGGAAGGTCCGGGCGATGCCAAGGGCACGGTCGCGCGGGTTGTCGGCGGTCGTGCCCCAGGCGTCCACCGCGAGCTCGTACGCGCCGCTCGTGGAGAGTCCGAGGTCGCTCACCGCGACGCTCAGGGTGTACGGCTGGCTCTGCCCGGGGTCCAGCTCCGGCAGGGCGTACTGCGGGCTGTCCAGCTCCACGCCGTCCTTGCCGTCCGGCGTGGAGCGGCCGGCCACGTTGGCCAGATCGCTGCGCCGGTCCAGCGGCCTGCTGCTGTTCGGCTTGCGGACGGCCGCGTGGGCGCCCTTGACCGCCGAGTTGCCCGCGTTGGTGACGTGCCCGGTGATCGTCACGATGCCGTTCGGGGCGGCGACCTGGGGGCTCAGCGCGTCGATGGTCATCACCACCGGGTACTCGGCCGTGACGGAGGAGTCGGCGGCCGGGCGGACGCTGCCGCCGGAGGGCAGCGCACCCGCCGGGACGGCCGTGAACAGGGTCAGGGCGGCCGCGCAGGCGGCGGCGGCCCGCAGGACCGCACGGCGTGCCCGGCGGGCCGGATGGCGCCCCTCGGCGGGGCGCTCGGCCCGTCCAGGCTGTCGGTGCGCCCCCAGGCCCGAGTGCCGTGCCGGCTCACTCACTCGCTTCGCCCTCGCCGTTCTCGATCGTTCGCTGCTGATGCTGTCCGTCCGGCGCGGTCCGCCCGACGGTCTTCGCTTGACTCTTCTGGAACTCTTCGCCCGACGCCGTCGCCGCACCGATGCCGCGGGGAATCCGCGGGTGGTGGCGGCGCGAGACACCGCATCCCCTGTCCGGTGCCCGAGACTCGTCCACCGGCATGGTAACGATGCGGCCCGCGGTGCAGTGTTGCGGGCTGTGGGGTGAGACGCCCAGAACGCGCGGGCGGTTGACCTGTCGGGGCACGTACCCTTGTGAGCCGTGTCCACTGCCAATGAGCCCACCGCGCGCACCGACCGTTCCAGCACCGCCGTCCAGGTCGTACCAGGCCTGAGCGAGGCCCAGACCCTCGGCCTCCAAGAGCTGCTGCGGGTGTCGCCGGTCGCCGACGAGATCGCCCGCCGGTTCCAGGCGGCCGGTCACCGGCTGGCGCTGGTCGGCGGGTCGGTCCGGGACGCGCTGCTCGGTCGGCTCGGCAACGACCTGGACTTCACCACCGACGCCCGCCCGCAGCAGGTGCTCAAGCTGGTCAAGGGCTGGGCGGACGCGGTCTGGGACGTCGGCATCGCCTTCGGCACGGTCGGCGCCCGCAAGGACACCCCCGAGGGCTCCTTCCTGATCGAGATCACCACCTACCGCTCCGAGGCGTACGACCGCACCTCGCGCAAGCCCGAGGTCAGCTACGGCGACACCATCGAGGAGGACCTGGTCCGCCGGGACTTCACGGTCAACGCGATGGCCGTCGACCTGCCCGGCCGCGGCTTCGTCGACCCGCACCACGGCCTGGAGGACCTGGAGGCCCGGGTGCTGCGCACCCCCGCCACCCCCGAGGAGTCCTTCTCCGACGACCCGCTGCGGATGATGCGGGCCGCCCGCTTCGCCGCCCAGCTGGACTTCGACCCGGTGCCCGAGGTGGTCGCCGCGATGACCGCGATGGCCGAGCGGATCACCATCGTCTCCGCCGAGCGGGTCCAGGCCGAGCTGAACAAGCTGCTGCTGGCCAAGCACCCGGTGAAGGGCCTGCGGCTGCTGGTCGACACCGGTCTGGCCGGGTACGTGCTGCCCGAGCTGCCCGCACTGCGGCTGGAGCGGGACGAGCACCACCGGCACAAGGACGTCTACGAGCACTCGCTGACCGTCCTGGAGCAGGCCATCGGCCTGGAGCAGGACGGTCCGGACCTCACCCTGCGGCTGGCCTCGCTGCTGCACGACATCGGCAAGCCGCGCACCCGCCGCTTCGAGTCGGACGGCCGGGTCTCCTTCCACCACCACGAGGTGGTCGGCGCCAAGATGACCCGCAAGCGGATGCGCGAGCTCAAGTACTCCAAGGAGCTCACCGAGGACGTCTCGCGCCTGGTCGAGCTGCACCTGCGCTTCCACGGCTACGGCGGCGGCGAGTGGACCGACTCCGCGGTGCGCCGCTACGTCACCGACGCCGGGCCGCTGCTGGAGCGCCTGCACAAGCTGACCCGCTCCGACTGCACCACCCGCAACAAGAAGAAGGCGGCCGCGCTCTCCCGCACCTACGACGGTCTGGAGGTCCGGATCGGCGAGCTGAAGGCGCAGGAGGAGCTGGACGCCATCCGCCCGGCGCTGGACGGCAACCAGATCATGGAGCTGCTCGGCCTCAAGCCCGGCCCGCAGGTCGGCAAGGCGTACAAGCACATGCTCGAACTCCGGCTGGAGCACGGCCCGCTGGAGCACGACGAGGCGGTCTCGGCGCTGCGCGCCTGGTGGGCCGGGCAGCCACAGGGCTGAGGAACGCGAAGAGGGGGTGGCCCGGGCCCGGGCC
>NZ_JBHVFE010000441.1:0-7480 GCF_042801945.1 Kitasatospora sp. NPDC057542 | reverse complement strand
GCCCACCACTGGTACTGAGCCGAACCCGTTCGGCCTCCCGGGCCCGCGACGCACCCCGCGTCGCGGGCCCGGCGCGCATCACCCCAGGTCGGTGGCGTGGACACGTCCGGAAGGCGGCGTGAAGATATGGCGCACGCTCGTACGATTTGCCACTGATTGCTCGGAATGACGGGCCGTCACGGCTTTGCCACGGTTCGCAGGCCCTCTTACGCTCCGGCGTCATGCCCTCACCCCTGATCAGCGTCGTGCTCCCCGCCTACGACCAGCACACCCAGCTCGCCGCCTGCCTGGACTCGCTGCTCGCGCAGTCCCTGGCCGACATCGAGGTGATCGTGGTCGCCGACCGCTCCCCGGAGACCGCGGGTGGGCTCGCCGACGCGTACGCGGCCCGCCACCCGCGGGTGTCCGTGCTGCACCTGAACGCGGCGGTCGGGATCGGGACGAGCCGCAACGCGGGGGCGGCGCGGGCGACCGGCGAGTACCTGCTGTTCCTGGACGCCGACCACCTGCTGCCCCGGGACGCGCTCCAGACGCTCGCCGACCGGCTCAGGCAGACCGGCCCGGTGGACGTGCTGCTGTTCGGCCACTCCCGCCGGCACCAGGACCGGGACTGGCCCGGCGGGGCCGAGGCGCTGCTCGCCGAGGCCGGCCCCGAGCCGTTCGCGCCCCTCGACCGGCCCGCGCTGTTCGGCGCGCCGCCGCTGATCTGGGACCGGCTGGTCCGTCGCGGCCACTGGGCCGAACTGGGCCTGGCCTTCCCGCCCGGCCGCTACGAGGAGGTCCCGGTCGCGCACGCCGCGCTGCTCGGCGCCCGGAAGGCCGCCGTGCTGGCGCGCGAGTGCGTCCAGCTGCGCCGCCGGGAGACCGTCCACCCGGCGAGCGGCCCGGGCAGCAGCGTCTTCGACCTGTTCGAGCAGTACGAGCGCAGCTTCGCCCTGCTGGAGGACCAGCCGCACCTGTACGCGGTGCGCGACGCGCTGTTCGTCCGGATGATCCGGCACTACCTGTTCGTCTTCGACCTGGCGGGCTGCGTCACCCGCGCCGAGCGGCCGCAGTTCTTCCACCGCGCCGCCGAGCACCACCGCCGCTTCCAGCCGCCCGGCCACCGCCGGCCGGGCGGCCGCGAGGGTGTCAAGTTCTCGCTGCTGGCGGGCGGCGCCTACCCGGCCTTCGAGGTGGCCAAGCTCTCCCACATCGCGCGCAGCACGCTCACCGGGCGGAAGTAGCGCAAGCCGCCCGCCTCGGGCGGGCGCGGCAGGCATCGGGGAAGGCCGGATCCGCGGCCGCGGGTTCGTCGATCACGGCCGTTGAGGGTGTCACGTGACACCGCCGGGCCGCGAGCCTGCGATCATCGGCGGAGCCGTCGCCGCACCGCCCGGGAGGTCCCTGGTGAGCCGTCCGTCCGCCGTCCCCGGAGCCGAGTTGGCCCGCGAGCTGGCCGCCGTGCTGCGCGGCGAGGTCCGCTTCGGCGCCGCCGAGCGCACCGTCTACAGCCAGGACGCCTCCAACTACCGGCAGTTGCCGCTCGGTGTGGTCAAGCCCGCCGACCTCGACGACGTGCGCACCGCGCTGGCGCTCTGCCGCGCCCACCGGGTGCCGGTGGTGGCGCGCGGGGCCGGGACCAGCATCGGCGGGCAGGCGATCGGCCCGGGTGCGGTGGTGCTGGACTTCCGCCGCCACCTCGGCGCGGTACTGGAGCTCGACCCGGAGGCCCGCACCGCGCGCGTCGAGCCCGGCACCGTGCTGGACGACCTCCAGCGCGCCGCCAGGCCGTACGGGCTGCGCTTCGGCCCCGACCCGTCCACGCACAGCCGCTGCACCCTCGGCGGCATGATCGGCAACGACTCCTGCGGCTCGCACTCGCTCGCCTGGGGGCGCACCGCCGACAACGTCGAGCGGCTGGAGCTGCTGCTCGCGGACGGCACCGAGCTGACCGTCGGCGGGCGGCTCACCTCCCGGGAGCGCGCCGCGCTCGCCGCGCGGCCCGGTCGGGTCGGTCAACTCCACACCGATCTCCAGGAGTTCACCGACCGCAATCTCGCCGTCATCCGGCAGGGCATGCCGCAGCTGCCCCGCCGCACCTCCGGCTACCCGCTGGACGCGCTGCTGCCCGAGCACGGCCACGACCTGGCCCGGGCGCTCACCGGCACCGAGGGCACCTGCGCGCTGCTGCTCGGCGCCACCGTGCGCCTGGTCGAGGACCCGCCCGCCCGGGCCCTGGTGGTGGCCGGCTACCCCGACGAGGGCGCCGCCGCCGACGCCGTCCCGGCGCTGCTGCCGTACGGCCCGCTGACCGCCGAGGGCATGGCGGCCGACCTGATCGCCGCGCTGCTCGCCGCCGGGCCCCGCCCGCCGGCGCTGGACCGACTGCCCGACGGCGAGTGCTGGCTGTTCCTGGAGACCGGCGGCGACACCCCGTTGGCCGCCTACCAGGCCGCCCGCCGGCTCGCCGACGCAGTGCGCCGCGAGCGCTCGGCCACCGTCGCGCTGGTCACCGACCCGGTCGAGCAGCGCCAGCTGTGGGCCGTCCGGGAGTCGGGCGCGGGGATCGTCACCCGGCTGCCCGGGGGCGGCCAGGCCTGGCCCGGCTGGGAGGACTCCGCCGTCCCGCCCGAGCGACTCGGCGACTACCTGCGGGACCTGCGCGCCCTGCTGCGCCGGCACAGCCTGCACGGCGTCCCGTACGGGCACTTCGGCGACGGCTGCGTGCACCTGCGGATCGACTTCCCGCTGGACGAGCCCCAAGGGGTGCTGGTCTTCCGGGAGTTCCTGGAGCAGGCGGCCGATCTGGCGGTCTCGTACGGCGGTTCGCTCTCCGGCGAGCACGGCGACGGACAGGCCCGGGCCGAGCTGCTGCCGCGCATGTACCCGCCCGAAGTCATCGACCTCTTCGGCCGGTTCAAGCGGATCTGGGACCCGGAGAACCTGCTCAACCCCGGCGCCATGGTCGATCCCCGCCCGCTCGACGCCGACCTGCGCTTCATCACCGCCCCGCGCGGCACGCTGCCGCTGGCGCTCCCGTACGAGCGGGACGGCGGCAGCCTGGTCGAGGCGGTGCACCGCTGCGTGGGCGTCGCCAAGTGCGTGGCCCCGGGCAGCGGGGTGATGTGCCCGAGCTACCTGGCCACCGGCGAGGAGCGGCATTCCACCCGGGGGCGGGCCCGGCTGCTCGCCGAGATGCTGCGGGGGATGGGGACGCCTCCCGGCCGCCGGGCCGGCGGCGCGATCCCGGACGGCTGGCGCTCGGAGGAGGTCCGGGAGGCGCTGGACCTCTGCCTGAGCTGCAAGGGCTGCGCGAGCGACTGCCCGGTCCACGTCGACATGGCGACCTACAAGTCCGAGTTCCTGTACCAGCACTACCGGTACCGGCCGCGCCCCCTCGCCCACTACTCGATGGGCTGGCTGCCGCTCTGGCTGCGGGCCGTCGCGCTCGCGCCCGGGGCCGCCAACACGCTCGCCCGCTCCCGGGCCGGCGGGCTGCTCAAACGGCTCGGCGGGATCGACCGGCGCCGGGTGCTGCCGGTCTTCCCGCCCGAGACCTTCACCGCCTGGTACCGGCGACACCGCGCCGTGCACCCGGCCCCGGCGGGCGCCCGGCCGGTGCTGCTGTGGCCGGACACCTTCTCCGACCGCCTCCAGCCGAACGTGCTGCGTTCGGCCGTCGAGGTGCTGGAGCACCTGGGCTTCGACGTCCGGCTGCCCTCCGGCCCGGTGTGCTGCGGTCTCACCTGGTACTCGACCGGCCAACTCGGCACCGCCCGAAGGGTGTTGCGGCGCAGCCTGCGGGTGCTCGACGCGGACGGGCGGGCGGCCGACGGGCTCACGGCCGACACCCCCGTGGTCGGCCTGGACCCTAGCTGCACCGCGACCCTGCGCGAGGACCTGCCCCGGCTGCTCGGCACCGAGGGCCGCCCGCTCGCCGGCCGCATCCGCACCTTCGCCGAGTTCCTCGACGAGTACGCCCCGGACGCCCCGCTCCCCCGGATCCGGCTGGACGCCGTCACCCAGACCCACTGCCACCAGCACGCGGTGCTCGGCAGCGGCGCCGACCGCCGGGTGGAGGCACGGCTCGACCTGAACAACCGGGTGCTGGACTCCGGCTGCTGCGGCCTGGCGGGAAACTTCGGCTTCGAGCGGGGACACTTCGAGGTGTCCGAGGCCATCGCGGAGCGGGTGCTGCTTCCCGCGGTCCGGGCCGCCGGGCCGGAGACGGTGGTACTGGCGGACGGCTTCAGCTGCCGCACCCAGATCGCCCAACTCGCCGACGGGCGGCAGTCCCTGCACCTGGCGGAGCTGATCGCCCGGGAGCTGCGGGGCCGGCCCTAGCCGTGCGCGGCGAGGAAGGCCCCGGCGTGCGCCGCGGCCTCCTCGCGGGTCCGGTGGCCGGCGGCCGCCTCACCGCGTTCCCCGTCCGCGCCGGTGGCCGTCCAGCGCCAGCCGCCGGAGGCCTCGTCCTCAGCCAACTCGGCGGTGCCACCGAACAGTTCGAGCGACCCAGGCCGCGCCGCCGGGCGGCTGACGGCCTCCGGCCACTTCTTCCGCGCACCCTGCCGGGTGATGCCCCAGGCGGCGCCGAGCTGCTCGTAGCTGGCGCCGTAGGAGCCCGCGGTGGCGGCCGCGACCGCGGCGAGCCGCTTGACCTCGACGTCGACCAGCTTCCAGGCGGACAGTACGGAGAGGGCGACCTCGACCGGCTCGGCGTCCCACATCCGTTCCGCGGGCAGGCCGGTCGCGCGGGCGCGCACGGCGGCGGCGAGGGGGTCGAGCGCGTCGAGGAGGGCCTTGGCCAGCTCGGCCTGCTCCTCGTGGGGGATCTCCACGGTCGTCATGCCGACAACCATAGTTGCCGAATCCACTCTCGACAACCAAAGTTACCGACGGAACCGGTCCAAGGGGTTCGGATCCCGCCGCTCCGGGGCGAACGGAATCCCCGAGGAGACCGCCCGGAAGCCGACCACCAGCGCCTCCCCCAGGAAGCCCACGCCGATCGACAGCTGGACCGGCCGGGCGTCCGGGGCCAGGCCGAAGCGGGCGGCGAGCATGGCGAAGCCGGCCATCACGCCCAACGACAGCGCCGCGACCAGGAAGGTCCGCCCCGTGTAGCGCTGCCACAGCACGCCCTCCCGCTCGTAGGCCCGGATGGTGGCGCCGCGCACCGCCCCCAGCGCGACGCCGAGCGCGGCGCCCGCCGCGATCCAGCCGTAGCCGGCCGCGCCGAGGCCGTGCCGCTGCGCGAGCGCCCACACGCCGAGGCCGGTGAGCACCACCGGCGGCGCGAAGAGGTCCCGGGCGTTGAGCGGTTCGCCGCGCAGCCGCCGGATCACCACCACCACGACCACGACGGCGATCAGTCCCCCGTGCACCCAGCCGCTCACGCCCACTCCCCCAATTTTTGTAGCTCGACCGTGCTAAATCAGCAATTTAGCTCACCCGTGCTATAACGGCAACATGCCGAAGATCGTCGACCCCGCCGAACGCCGCCAGGCCGTCGCCGACGCCGTCCTGCGCGTCGCGGCCCGGGAAGGCCTGGAGCACACCTCACTGCGCAACGTCGCCGAGGAGGCCGGACTGGCCATCGGCTCGGTGCGGCACTACTTCGCCGGCAGCTCGGAGCTGATGATCTTCGCGATGCGTGAGCTGGCCCACCGGATCGAGGCCCGCGTCCGCGTCCACGCCGCCGCCCTGCTCGACCCGGCCGCCGCCGGCACCGACCGCCGCGAGCGGACCGTCCGGCTGCTCGCCGAGACCCTCCCGCTGGACGCCGGACGGCGGGAGGAGTCCGCGCTCTGGCTCTCCTTCGTCACCGCCGCCCGGACCCGGCCCGACCTGCGGCCCCGCGCCGCCGAGATGCAGGCCGGACTGGACGACCTGGTCCGACGCGTCCTCGCCGAGTCCGAACGCTCCGGCGGCCTGGCCCCCGGCCTCGACCTCGACGTCGAGACCCGCAGGCTCTCCGCCCTGCTGGACGGCCTCACCCTCCAGGCCGTCCAGCACCCCGACCTGGTCGGCCCGGACGAACTGCACGCGGTACTGCGCCGCCACCTCGACACCTTGGCCGCGCCGACCTCCTGACACCGCGCCGGCACCCCGGCACAATGGCGCGATGACCCTCACCACCACCAAGGCGGACAAGCTCCTGACCGACCACTTCGCCCCCTGGGTGCAGGCCCTGGGCCTGTCGACCGCCGAGACCGGCGAGCGCCACGCCGTCCTGCGCCTGCCCTGGTCCGACCGGCTCGCCCGCGAGGGCGGCGGGCTGTCCGGCCAGGCGCTGATGGCCGCCGCCGACACGGCCTGCGTGATCGCCGTCGCGTCGGCCCGCGGCGGCTTCGGCCCGATGACCACCGTCCAGCAGTCCACCACCTTCCAGCGCGCGGTCCTCGCCCAGGACGTGCTGGTGCACGCCCGGATCACCAAGCTCGGCCGCCGGATCGCCTTCCTCGACATCGCCCTCACCCCCGAGGGCGCCGAGGACCCCGCCGCCCACGCCACCGCCGTCTACGCCCTGGGGTGACCTGACCGCCCGCCCCCGGATTCCGTCCCCGGTGTCACACCAGCGCGCCCGCAGGTGTCTTGATGCCAGTACCAAGTCATCGGACACAGTGGAGCGGAAACATGAGCAAGGTCTGGTTCGTCACCGGTTCGTCCCGCGGCCTCGGCCGCGCCTTCGTCGAGGCGGCGCTGTCCCGTGGCGACCGGGTCGCCGCGACCGCCCGGAACGTCGAGAACCTCGCCGCCCTGGTCGCCGCCCACGGGGACGCGGTGCTCCCGCTCCCGCTGGACGTGACCGACCGGGCCGCCGTCGGCCGCAGTGTGCGGCAGGCACACGCGCGCTTCGGCCGGCTCGACGTGATCGTGAACAATGCCGGCTACGGCCTGTCCGGCGCCGTCGAGGAGCTCTCCGAGGAACAGCTGCGCGACCAGCTGGACACCAACCTGTTCGGCCCGCTGCGGGTCGTCCAGGCCGCGCTGCCCCTGCTGCGCGCGCAGGGCTCCGGGCACATCGTCCAGATCTCCTCGGTCGCCGGCGTCGCCGCGTTCCCGCTCGGCGGCGGGTACTGCGCCTCCAAGTGGGCCCTGGAGGGCCTGAGCGAGGCGCTCGCCCAGGAGGTCGCCGGGTTCGGCGTCAAGGTGACCGTGGTCGAGCCCGGCAGCTACGCCACCGATGCGACCGCCTCCGCCGTGCGCGCCGGGGCCGACCCGCACTACGACGGGCTGCGCGACGCCTTCGTCGCCTACGCGCAGTCGCTCGACCTCGGCGACCCGGCCGCGGCGGGCCGCGCCCTGCTCCGGCTCGTCGACGCCGAACAGCCGCCGCTGCGGGTGTTCTTCGGCACCCAGGGCCACCCGATGGTCCAGCAGGTCTACGCCGACCGCCTCACCACCTGGGCCGCATGGGCGGAGCTCTCGGTCGAGGCGCACGGCCCCACCGTCCCGGCGCCCTGACCGGCACGCCCGCGGCCCCGCCCTTCCTCGGGCG
>NZ_JBHVFE010000440.1:0-7508 GCF_042801945.1 Kitasatospora sp. NPDC057542 | reverse complement strand
GGCGAGGACCGCCGCCGCGGTGAGGGCGGTGGCGGCGAGGGTGGTGCGCATACGCATTGCGACACTCCTTGTGAGGGTGGCGATTTCAAGTGTGCCGATCACACTCGCCCTCGATCACAAGCGATCCGCTCCTCGGCGCGCCGGGATTGCCCCGACCTAGGGCGTGTCGCCCTCCCGACCCGCCGGCGCCGCGGCCGCCGGAGCGGCGACGCTCAGTGATTCCAGCAGCTCCCGGGCCGGGTGCAGCCCCGGCTCGGCCGCCACCGCACGGTGCAGCAGCCCGAGGGCGAGCGCCCGGTCCCCGGCCGCCAGGGCGTCCAGCGCCCGGTTGTAGTCGATCCGTCCGGCGTAACGCAGCCGGAACAGCACCGACAGGTCCTCCCGGCAGGAGGCGCAGCGCAGGGCCTGCGGATCCGCCGGCACCCTGCACAGCGGGCACAGCACCTCGGGGGCCCCCGAGAAGGCGTCCACGGCGCTCATCGCGGCCCCGCCTCCTCCGGCCGGACCGGGCCGAGCGACTCCTGGGCCGGCTCGCTGCCCAGCTCCCGCTCCGCCTGCGCGTACAGGGCCAGCAGGTTCGACATGTGCCGGTTGACGTCCGCCATGTTGGGCGCCTCCACCGCCGCGTCCAGCCCGCGCAGCTCGGCCATGATCAGCTGGGCCAGGGCGGGCGAGACCATGTTCTGGGTCACGTAGACGTTGCACATGGTGAGCATCCGCATGGTGTGCCCGAGCGAGTCGCACAGCTCGTCCGCCTTCCGGGCCGCGCGCATCGCGCCCTCCCAGTCGGCGGCCTCGCGGCGCAGCCGCAGCTCGGCGGCCACCGACCGCAGCCGGTCCAGGTCGCTCGGGTCGAGGTGCTTCTCGCAGTAGTGGATGAACAGGCTCAGGTACGCCTCGGAGCCGCGCACCCAGCGCTGGGCCTTGAGCTGCTGCTGGGCCCGCTCCAGCGCCGCGTCCACCGACTGGCCGCGGGTCTGCCCGGCCGCCAGGTCGTCCAGGGTGTCCATCAGCCGCTGCGTCTCACGCATCTCGGCCTCGGTCAGCTCGCCGCCCCAGCGGTCGGTGAAGGACTCGACCTGCCGCTGCTGCTCCTCGACCTGCACCTTCAGCTCGGGGTCGAGGGTGACCCGCTCCAGCTTGACGGTCTTCTCGGCGCCGCCCTGGATCCGCACCGACAGGGTGATGGTGCGGTCCCGGTCGAGGCCGAAGGAGACCTCCACCGGGGTGCGGCCGCCCAGGCCCTCGGGAAGCCTCAGGGTGAGGTGGCCGATCAGCTCGTTCTGCTGGGCGATCTCGTGCTCGCCCTCGTAGACCGCCACCTCCAGCCGCTGCCGGCCGCTGCCGGAGACCACGAACTCCCGGCTCACCGGCGAACTCGTCGGGTAGCTGGTGTTCTTGGGGATGATGACGGCGAGGCGGCCGTCGTTCAGCTCGATGCCGAGGTTCTTCGGGGTGATGTCGAACGGGTTGGTGACCTGCGCCAGCTCGCCGCAGCCCGGGCAGACCTCGCAGCCGGGCGGATTGACCACGCCGCAGGCGGCGCAGCGCAGGCCGACGTCCTCGGCGGCGCTGGTGGCCACCCTGGTGTGGCCGGGGGCGGCCGAGTTGAGCGGCTCGCCGCACAGTTCGCAGGCGGTGACGCCGGGGGCGGCCGGGGTGCCGCAGCGCGGGCAGTTGTCACCGCGCACCACGGTGGTGGCCCGGGTCTGCTGCGGGATCGTCGCGCCGCCGCCCGAACCGTCCAGGGCCTGCTCGCACTTGGGGCAGGCGGCGGCGTCGGCGTCGACCGGGATGTGGCAGGTCGGGCAGGAGACCCGGGCGCCGCCGAGCAGGGTGGTGGCGCAGTTGGCGCAGTTGGAGGCGGACAGGTCGCCGGGGGCCCGGCACTCGGGGCACTCCACCTCGCCGACCAGCGCGGACTGCACGGCCGCGCCGAGCGCCACGCACTGCATCGGGTTGACGCCGCGCCGGATCCGGCGGGGGCCGAACACCTCGCCGAGCCGGCGGGCGACCAGCGGGATCGCGGTCGAGCCGCCGACCAGCACCACCTCGTCGATGTCCCCGACGGTCAGGTTGGCCTGCATGATGGCCTTGTGGGTCAGCTCGATGGTGCGTTCGATCCGGGCCTCGATCAGCTCCTCGAAGCGGGCCCGTTCGAACTCCGTCTCCAGCACCAGCTGCCCGGCGCCCAGACCCGGCAGGATGACCTCGGAGGACTCCTGGTTGGAGAGCTCGATCTTGATGGTCTCGGCGGTGGCGGCGATCTTCGGACGGTCACGCAGGTCGGGCTGGTACTCCGAGCCGTACTCCTCCCGGATGTCCTCCAGCAGCGCGGTGGTGATCCCGCGGTCGAAGTCGTCGCCGCCGAGCAGGTTGTCGCCCTCGATGCCGAGCACCGAGACCGATCCGGGCACCAGCAGCAGGATGGAGATGTCGAAGGTGCCGCCGCCGAGGTCGTAGACCAGGACGGTCCTGCCCTCGTCGCCCGCCTCGGAGGTGATGCCGTAGGCGAGGGCGGCGGCGGTCGGCTCGTTGATGATCCGCAGCACGTGCAGGCCGGCCATCCGGCCCGCCTCCTGGGTGGCCGCGACCTGCCGCTCGCCGAAGTACGCGGGGACGGTGATCACGGCCCGGTGGAAGGGCTCGCCGAAGCGCTGCTCGGCGTCCTCCCTGAGGCGGTGCAGGATGATCGCGGAGATCTCGATCGGGGTGTACGAGCGGCCGTTGAACCAGACGTTGACGTCGCCGTCGGTGCCCGCGGTGACCTTGTAGTCCACCTCCTTCAGGGCCGCCTGGACCTGCGGGTCCTTGAACTTGCGGCCCATGAAGCGCTTGACCGAGCGGATCACGTTGGCGCCGTCGATGGCGATCCGGCTGCGCGCGGTGGAGCCCACCAGCAGCTCGCCCTTGCGGCCGCTGCCGACCACGGAGGGCGTGGCCTCCTGGTTCTGCCGGTTGAAGATGATCTCCGGCTCGCCCCGGCGCAGGTGGGCGACCACGGAGTTGGTGGTGCCCAGGTCGATGCCGAGTGTGCGGTACATGTCGTTCCCCTCTTGCCCCTCGTGGTCCTGGCTACTTCTTGCGCTTGGCCTGCTTGGCCACGGCCTTGCCCCGGCGGCGGGCCCGGGGCGGGGCCGCCTTGGGCTGGGCGCGGGTGGCCGTCGCGGCGGTGGTGGTGGCGGGCGGGACGGCTTCGACGGCCTCGGGCTTCCCGGGTGTCCCGGGTGTCCCGGGCGCCTCCGCCTCGACGGCCTCGGACCTCTCGGGCTCGACTGACTCGACGGGCTCGACGGCCGCGGTGACCTCGGGTGTCCCCGGTTCGACGCCCGCCGGCTCCGGGAGCGCGGGGTCCGCCTCCGTCGAGGCCACCGCCGGCCCGTCCTGCGGTTCGGGGTCCGGATCCGGCTCCGGTGCGGCGACCACCACCTGGGCCCGGCGCAGCACCTCGTCCCCCCAGAAGAACCCGGTCACCACCGTCCGCACCACCGTCTCCGGCGCCACCCCGGACCTGGCCTCGGTGCCCACGATCTCGGTCAGGTCCGGGTCGGCCGTCATGCCCTCCAGGCGCATCGGCCGCACCCTGGCCTTGGCGAGCTGCCCGAGCAGCCGCCGCCGGGTGGCCTCCAGGCCGTCGCCGCGCCCGAGCGCCACCAGTTCGGGGTTCAGGCGGAGCGCGGCGAGCGCGTCGTCCACCTCGACCAGGATGCCCAGCAGTTCGCGCTGCTCGGCCCGGGCGGCCTGCTTCTGCTCCGTCAGCTTGCCCCCCAGCAGGGACGCCCGGAAGAGCAGCCGGCCGAACGCCTGCTCCAGGTCGACGTCCTCGACGCCGGGCGGGACCTCCAGCCGCCGACGGCCGTCGAGCAGGGAGGCGGCGGGTACGTCGGTGGGTACGTCGGTGGGTGCGTCGGTCATTCCGGAACCTCGATCTGCGGCAGCACGGACAGGTCAGCCGCGTAGCGGGCGGGGACGGGCGGTTCGGGGTCGGCGCCGCCGGGGGCCGGCTCGGCGAAGTCGGCGGCCAGCTCGGCGCGGTGGAGGGCGGGCAGGGCGGCGGGCGGCAGCGGCGGGCGCTCGATCACCAGCAGCGGTTCGGCGAGCGCGGGGGCCAGCAGCTCGGCGGCCTGGTCGACCGGCTCCGGCGGGAGGGGCTGCTGGAGGTCCGCCTCCAGGCGCCGGTCCGGGTTGCGCAGCAGCGCGGCGGCCTCCTGGATCTGCTGGCGGCTGTACCGGCCGGCCCGCATCGCCGGTCCGACGGCGAGGTTGATCTCGCGCACGCCGGCCGTGAGCGGGATGCCCAGGACCTCGTACGGCGACGGTTCGTGCAGTGGCATGGCGGGCGGTCTCTCTCCTCACGGCGGCGGGGACGGCGCGGGTGCCGGCACGGCTGCGGCGTACGGTCTAGGACGACGCCAACTGCCGTGCGGTTGCCGTCAGTAGAGCGAGTTGATCCGCATCTGCATCGCGTGCAGCTCGATGTCGTCCGGGCTGTGCTCGACGGCCTTGCGGGCCAGGTCGCGGGCCTCGCGCAGCTGCCGGGCGTTGGCCCGCTGGACGGCGAACGAGCCGTAGACGATGCCGAGTTCGCGGTGCAGCTTGTCGGTGTCCTCCGGAGTGCCGGAGAGTTCGAGAGCCTCCTCCAGCAGCTTGATCGCCGCGCGGTAGCGGTGGCCGTCGTAGTGGCCGATGGCCTTGCCGCGCCAGACGCTGACCATCAGCCGTCGGATGTCGGTGGAGTCGTCGTAGGACCTGGCCTTCTGGAGCATCGCGGCCTGGTCGGTGAACGGCTGGTCCTGCATGGCGTCCATCACGTGGTTGGCGAGCATCACCGAGACCCGGCGCGGGGCCTCGCGGTCGACCCCGCCCTCCCATTCCGGGTCGGCCCGCAGCGCCTCGGCCATCCACTCGACGGCGCGCCGGCGGTCGTCGGCGAAGGCGGCAGAGCGGGCGAGGTGACGCAGCACGAAGGCGAGGCCGAGCCGGTTGTCCGGGTCGGGGTTGAGTTCGATCAGCGCCCGCCAGGCCTCGGCGGCCTCCTCCAGCTCCGCGTCGGTGGCGTCGGGGCGGCTGAGCTGGCCGGCCCGGTTGCCGAGGGCGGCCTCCAGGAAGTGCCGGGCGGTCGGGTCGCCGGGGACCAGTTCCAGGCTCTTCTCCAGGAGGGCGAGGGCGCGGGGGTAGTCCTTGTCCTCGTTGTTGATCTTGCGTGCCCACTGGGCGTAGGTGGCGCCGAGGTCGCCCCGCACCTCGGGGTCGTCGGGTGCCAACACCAGTGCCTTCTCCAGGAGTTCGGCGGCTCCGGCCTGGTCGTCCAGGCTGTTCTTGAGCAGCGCGCGGGCGGCCCGGACGCCGGACTCGGCGGCGATCGCGGCAGCGTCGGCGGGCAGCCGGGCGCCGGGGACGGCCCGGGCGCGGGTGAGGCTGTCCAGGGCCTCGCGCCAGTCCTGGTTGCGGTGGTGCTCGCGGGCCTGGCTGACCAGCGACTCGCCGAGCAGGGCCTGCCAGTCCTCGCCTCGCCGCTGTTCGGGCACCGCGTCCAGGGCGGCGACGGCGGCCGCCTGCCGGCCCTGGAGTTGCAGGTAGCGCTGCGCGCCGAGGTCGCCGAACAGGCCGAGGGCCCGGGTGGGCGCGGGCGCGTCGGCGTCGGCGGGCCGACGCCAGGGCCGGACGGCCTGCTCGAAGGCCTCGGCCCAGCCGGCGGATCCGGGCTCGGCGCGCAGCAGCCGGTCGAGGGCCGGGCCGAGTGCGAGGCGGCGGGTCGGGCGGCCGGGCAGGGTGATCCGGACGTCCTCCTGGGCCAAGGCGTCCGCGCAGTGCGCCTCCAGGCCGAGGCGCAGCGTCCAGGCGGTGACCTCGTCGCCGCTGCGCCCGGCGGTCCGGTCCAGGGCGCGCAGGTCGTCGCGGAGGCGGTCGAGCAGTCCGGTGCGGGCGGCGGCGAGCCGCTGGGGCTCGGCGGTGCGGCCGGTGATCCGGGCGGACTCGGCCCACAGCTCGGGCTGGTGCAGGGCGGCGACGAGGCTGCCGAGCGTCCAGGCCCAGACCTCCTCGTCGGACGTGTCGGAGCCGGCGGCGAGCCGGTAGCCGGCCAGGCCGAGCGCGTGCAGCAGCCGGGGGTGGGCCGGGTCCTTGAGCAGCAGCTCGCGGTAGGCCTCCCAGGCCTCCCGGTGGCGGCCGTCGGCGGCGGCCTGGTGCGCCTCGTGTTCGGCGAGCAGGACGAGCGCGCCGGCCACCCGCTCGTGGCCGGGGAGCTCGTCGCCGGTGCTTTCGTGGCCGGGTGTCTCACGGCCGGTGCTCTCGTGACCGGGTGTCTCGTGACCGGGGGCGAGTCCGAGGGCCTGACGCAGGTCGACGGCGGCCGGGCCGGGCCGGCCGGCGTCCAGGGCGGCGCCGGCCCGGCGGACCAGGACGGCTGCGCGGGCCGTCCGGGCGTCCGCGGGCAGGCCGGCCAGGGCCTCGTCCAGCCGGCCGAGTTCGGCGCGCAGCAGGGCGAGGTCGAGCCGGACGGGCGCGGCGGCGGCGCCGTCGCCGAGCACCTCGGCCCAGCGGGCGAGCACGGGCTCGGCCTGCTCGGGGGTGCCGGCCCGGCGGGCGCAGTCGAGGACGGCGCGCAGTGCGGGGGCGGCGCAGCGCACGCAGCGGGGCGAGGCGGCGGCTTCGGGGGCGTGCTGGTGGTCGGTGCAGGCCTCACGGCCGCAGCCACCGCAGGTGCCGGTGGCGGGGCGGTCGCAGAGCGCGCAGTCGCCGGTCGGCGCCCCGGTGGGGGCGGCGCCGGCCTGGAGGAAGTTCCGGTACCAGTCCAGGGCGGCGGCCCAGTTGCCCGCTCGTTCGGCGAGCAGGGCACGCAGCCGGGCCGTCGCCGGGTCGCCGGCCGGGTCGGGCGGGCCGAGCAGGGCGATCGTCCGGGCCGGACGGCCCGCCAGCAGGGCGACGGCGGCCAGGTGGTAGCGGTCGCGCCGGCCGCTGCCGGCGTCGAGCAGGGCGGTGACCGGCTCCGGGGTGCCTTCGGCCAGGGCGAGGGCGGCACGCAGCCGGGCCTGGCGGTGGGTGAGGGCGCCGGGCAGGGTGTCGGCGAGGGCGAGCGCGGCGGCGGCGCGGCGGCGCGGTTCGGCGTGGTCGCGGCCGGTGACCAGGAGGTGGGCGGCCTCGCGCAGGGCGGCTTCGCGCAGCGCGGCGCGGTAGCCGGGGGCGGCCGGGTGCTCGGCGGTGGCCTGCTGCCAGAGTTCGCGGGCGGCCGTCGGGTCGGTGGCCAGCCGGGTGCGGGCGAGCCGGTCGCGGGCCAGGGCCCGGCGAGGGTTCAGCTCCTCGTCAGCCAGTGCCTCCCAGCGGGCGAGGGCGCCGGCCGGGTCGTCGGTGCGGGCGAGGGCGAGGCCGTGGTGGAAGGCGGCGATGGCGGTCCAGCGGGTGCCCGGGTCGGTGTCGGCCTCGGCGCGCAGGATCGGTTCGGCTTCCTCGGCCTGCCCGGCGGCGAGCAGGGCGGCGCCGAGCCGGACCCGGGCGGGGCGCCAGTCGGG
>NZ_JBHVFE010000439.1:0-7558 GCF_042801945.1 Kitasatospora sp. NPDC057542 | reverse complement strand
GCCGTACGCCCGGCCGTGCGCTCGGCGGCCTCGCGGGCGGCTTCGAGCGCGGTGAAGACGGCCTGGCCGGCCTCGTTGCGGCGGCGCAGGTGGGTCACCACGGTGTTGGTGACGGCGATCAGCGGGACGGCGACCACCGCGCCGCCGATGCCGCCGACGATGCCGCCGGCCGCGACGCCGAGCACGACGCCGAGCGGGTGGACCCGGACGGCCCGGCCGAGGATCAGCGGCTGGAGGATGTGGCTCTCGACCTGCATCACCACCACCAGCACCACCAGCACCATCAGCGCCGTCCACGGCCCCTGGGTGACCAGCGCGATCAGCACCGCGACGGTGCCGGTGACCAGCGCGCCGACCAGCGGGACGAAGGCGCCCAGGAAGATGATCACGGCCAGTGGCAGGGCCAGCGGCACGCCCAGCAGGTCGACGCCGATGCCGATGCAGAGCGCGTCGATGAAGGCCACGCAGACCGTGCCGCGCACGTAGGCGGTGAGCGTCGCCCAGGCCTTCGGGCCGGCTCCGGCCATCGCGAAGCGGGAGTGCCGGGGCAGGCCGCGCAGCGCCCAGTTCCAGATCTTCGCGCCGTCGTAGAGGAAGAAGAAGGTGGTGAAGAAGGTCATCAGCAGCGCGGTCAGCACCTCGACGGCGATCTGCGCGCCGGTGATCGAGGCCGAGGTGAGCTGATCGGTGTTGGTGGTGATGGCCTTGGTGATCTGATTGGCGAAGTCGGTGATCTGCTGCTGGGTCAGGTGCAGCGGCCCGGTGACCAGCCAGTCCCGCAGCTGGTTGACGCCGGTCTTCACCTGGGTGGTGACGTCCGAGAGGTTGGTCGTCACCTGCCAGACCACGAACCAGCCGACAAGGCCGATCCCGGCCAGACCGCTGAGGAACACCCCGCCCGCCGCCAGCGAGTGCGGCACCCCGCGCCGGCGCAGCCAGGAGACCGAGGGCTCCAGCAGCGCGGTGATCAGCAACGAGGCCAGCACCGAGAAGGCGACCAGCCGCAGCATGTCGACCACGTAGAAGACGACGTAGAGCGCGGCGCCGAGCAACAGCAGCCGCCAGGTCGACTCGGCGGCCACCCGCAGCCCCCACGGCACCGCCTCGGCGGGCGTGGCCGGGCGGCCGGGGTGGTACTCCCGTCCGAACCCGGTGTGCGCGACCGGTACGGCCTGGGCGGCCGGGCCCGCCGCGGCGGACGGCCGGACCGTGTCGGCCACCGGGGCCGCCGGCACCGCCGGGGCCGGGTCGGCCCGCGGAACCGGGACCGGGACCGGGCCGGGCGCCTCGTCGAGCGCCGGGACACCCCCGTCCACAAGCGCCGGCACGTGCCCGACGGCCGGCGCCGGGAGGGCCGGCTCGTCGGGGTCGGCCGCCATCGCGGCACGCCGGCGCCGTTCGATCACGGCGGCCGCGCTCGCCACCACGGCCATGCCCTTGGCCACGGCCTTGAAGGCCTTTCCGCCCCGCGCCATCCTCGCTACCACCGCTCCCCTGCCGAACCCGCCGTGCCCGGCGGTACGCCGCGGGTCCTGCCGCGGCCGTCAGGGATGACGCTACCCGGCGAGGGCTCGGCCAGTCCGACCGCCGGTCCGTTCGACTCGAACCTCCCATCCCGATGAACCGGACAAAACGCCAGGTTCCATCTGGTTTCGGACATGCTTCGCTGGGGAGGAGTCGGGACGAGACCCCGGAGCCGAACCGCCGAGGTCGCCCCACGGCCAACTGCCGGCGGACCGGCCGGTACGGGGAGCAACCAGGACCCCTTCCCGCGCCCCGCGTCCGCAACCGGGACCGCACCGCCTGAGGGCGCACTGGTCAGCGCAGCCCGGGCGGCGCGGTCCGCCGCCTCGTCCCGGGCCGGAGAACGCCCGGGCCAAAGAACGTCACGGCCCCCGGCTGCGCGTCCTGGACGGACGAGCGGCCGGGGGCCGTGCGGAACCGCGCCGCCGAGGCGGCAGCCGTTCCTAGTACCAGTTGTGGGACTGCCAGAACGACCACGCGCCACAGGGGCTGCCGTAGCGGCTGTTCATGTAGCTGACGCCCCACTTGATCTGGGTGGCCGGGTTGGTGCGCCAGTCGGCACCGGCCGAGGCCATCTTGGTGCCGGGCAGCGCCTGGACCAGACCGTACGCGCCGGAGCTCTTGTTGGTCGCGGTGTAGTCCCAGCCGCTCTCGCGCTTCACGATCTGGCTGAAGCACTGGAACTGCGCGTCGTTGCCGACGATCTGCCGGGCCAGGTCCTGGACCGAGCCGGGGCTGACCGAGACGGGCGGCGCGCTGTCCTCGACCGCAGTCATCGCCGAGCGGGCCTTGGAGCGGTTGGCGGCGGCGTCGGCGGCCTTGCGCGCGTCGTCGGCGGCCTTGGCCGCCTTGTCCGCGTCGGCCTTCGCCTGGGCGTCGGCCTTCGCCTGGGCGTCCGCGGCGGCCTTCTGGCGCGCGGCCTCCTCGGCGGCCTTCTGCTCCGCGGCAGCCTTGGCGGCGGCGTCGGCGGAGGCCTGCTGGGCGGATGCCTGCTGGCCGATGTTGTCACTGATGGTCTGCGCCTGGGCGCCAGAGGGGACTTCGGCAAGCAGGGTCGCGCCGGCGACGTCGACCGTCTGCGTCGTCTTGCCCTCGCTGCCCGAGGCCATGCCCACGACGGCACCGACAGCGGTGACGGCGGTGGCGGAGGCCACAGCAACTCCCCGGACCGAGATCCGAGTCACATGGATTCCTTCCAGCATCGCCCACGTGTGACCGTACGGGCGCAACATGCCCCTTGACACGGACCTCCGCACGGTGCTCTGGTCACGGGAGGTGCTGGCCCGGCGTCCGGCCGAGGTGAGGCGACCGGGCGTTGGAATCGGGCGGCGTACAGCTCAACGGTCTTCAATTGTGTGTCCACCGACCGGAGTTGGTGGACCTTCCGGGGCCTGACTCCCGGAGTCCGGGAGCCCTGCCGCGCCGTACGCGGGGCCTGACAGAACCCTCACCATGCCGCACCGGGCACTGCCGACGCAATTCCCGCCCGCGTGGCGCATGTCACATTCACCGCACGGCAGTTCCCTGGACGGAAAGCACTCGATGTGATGAACCGGATGGAGCCCGCTCCGTCAGGAGCGGGCTCCAGGCCACCAGTTGACCGTATTGTCTGACTATGCCCCTATCTGGGGCGGATCACGGGTGGATGTCCTCCAGCATCTCCGTGACCAGCGCCGCGATCGGCGAACGCTCCGAGCGGGTGAGCGTGATGTGGGCGAAGAGCGGATGGCCCTTCAACTTCTCCACCACCGCCACCACACCGTCGTAGCGGCCCACCCGGAGGTTGTCCCGCTGCGCCACGTCGTGGGTGAGCACCACCCGCGAACCCTGGCCGATCCGGGACAGCACCGTCAGCAGGACGTTCCGCTCCAGCGACTGCGCCTCGTCCACGATCACGAACGCGTCGTGCAGCGAGCGCCCCCGGATGTGGGTCAGCGGCAGCACCTCCAGCATCCCGCGGGAGATGACCTCCTCGATCACGTCCGGGGTGGTGACGGCGGAGAGGGTGTCGAAGACCGCCTGCGCCCAGGGGCCCATCTTCTCCGCCTCGGTGCCGGGCAGGTAGCCCAGCTCCTGCCCGCCGACCGCGTACAGCGGCCGGAAGACCATCACCTTGCGGTGCTGCCCCCGCTCCAGCACCGCTTCCAGCCCCGCGCACAGCGCCAGCGCCGACTTCCCGGTGCCGGCCCGACCGCCCATCGAGACGATGCCGATCTCCGGGTCGAGCAGCAGGTCCAGCGCCACCCGCTGCTCGGCGCTGCGCCCGCGCAGCCCGAACGCCTCGCGCTCGCCGCGCACCAGCCGCACCCGGCCGTCGCCGGTGACCCGGCCGAGCGCCCGGCCGCGCTCCGAGGTGAGCACCAGTCCGGTGTGGACGGGCAGTTCGGTGGCCCCGTCGACGTCCACCCCGGCCTCGTGGCCGGCCGAGAACAGCGCGTCCACCTGGTCGGCCGGGACGTGCAGCTCGGACATGCCCGTCCAGCCCGAGGTGATCGCGAGCTCGGCCCGGTACTCCTCGGCGAGCAGGCCCACCGAGCTGGCCTTGATCCGCAGCGGCAGGTCCTTGGACACGACGGTGACGTCGTAGCCCTCGGCCTGGAGGTTGCGGGCGACCGCGAGGATCCGGGTGTCCGCCTCACCGCCGCCGGCCCGGTAGCCGACCGGCAGTATCGACACGTCGGAGTGGTTGAGCTCGACCCGGATGGTGCCGCCGAGCTCGCCGACCGGGATCGGCTCGTCGAGCCGGCCGTGGCGGATGCGGTAGTCGTCGAGCAGCCGCAGCGCCTGGCGGGCGAAGTAGCCCAGCTCCGGGTGGTGCCGCTTGTCCTCCAACTCGGTGACGACCACCACCGGGAGGACGACCTCGTGCTCCTCGAAGCGGGTCATGGCGAGCGGGTCCGCCAGGAGCACGCTGGTGTCGAGAACGTACGTGCGCCGGTCTGGTGTCCGGCGGCTCTTGGAACTGACCACTAGGCCTCCAGAGCGGATGACCCTGCGTCATCCGCGGCAAGCCGGCCCCCGCTGCCCCTGTGGCCTCGGGGCCGGACTGACTGGAGTATTCCCAGGCGGGGAACGGTGCATTCGCGTGCCCGGCGAACTGACGGATCATTGCCGGTGAACGTTTGGCCTCGCGCAGGCGCCGGGTAGGCCAGGCCTACGGCGGTCATTTCCTCCGGGCGGCCGGGGCCGGGGGCCGCCGGCCCGGAGCTACAGTCCCATCCGCCGGTGGCGCTGCTCGTACGCGCGCAGCGCGCGCAGGAAGTCGACCTTGCGGAAGGCCGGCCAGTACGCCTCGCAGAAGTAGAACTCGCTGTGCGCGCTCTGCCAGAGCAGGAAGCCGGACAGCCGCTGCTCGCCCGAGGTGCGGATGATCAGGTCGGGGTCGGGCTGGTTGCGGGTGTACAGGTGCTCGGAGATGTGCTCGACGGTCAGGATCTCGGCCAGTTCCTCGATCGAGGTGCCGCGGCCGGCCTGCTCCTGGAGCAGCGAGCGGACGGCGTCGGCGATCTCGTGCCGGCCGCCGTAGCCGACCGCGACGTTGACCGTGATGCCGTCGATCTCGGCGGTCTGGTCGGCGGCCCGCTTGAGCACGTCGGCGGTGTGCTGCGGCAGCAGGTCCAGCGCCCCGACCGGGTTGACCCGCCAGCGGCGGGCGGCGGCCAGGCCGGTGACGGCGTCCTCGATGATGCCGAGCAGCGGGACGAGCTCGTCGGCCGGGCGGTCCAGGTTGTCGGTGGAGAGCATCCAGAGGGTGACGACCTTGACGTGGGTCTCGTCGCACCAGCCGAGGAACTCGCTGATCTTGTCGGCGCCGCGCTGGTGGCCGTACGCGGTGGAGCCGCCGGCCGCCTTGGCCCAGCGGCGGTTGCCGTCCAGGATCACGCCGATGTGGCGCGGGGTGCTCGCGAGGTGGACCTCGACCCGCCGGCCGTAGAGCCCGTACATCCCGCTGAGCAGGGTGCGAAGCCCCGGCGTCCGTTCGGCGACATCGCGCAGACCCATGTTTCCCGGCCCCTCCGTGCTCGTTGCAACTGGTGCGTCACCGCCCCCGGCGCAGCCTACTCCGGCACGCAGGTGCACGGTAAAGCCGCAGGTAGCGGTCTGGTCACGGTCCTGTACGAAGTCTGTCGCGACCGGCGTGTCGGGGGCCCTCCGGGCGGGCGGCGGGGTCGTTCCGGGCCCCCGGGGCGGGGACACGGAACGGTCTCCGAATCCTTAACGGAACCGTAAGCCGTTCTTCCGGTGCTTGACGGCCAGCAATGGTCTAGTCCAGCTTTTGATCCGGGACGGAACGATCCTCCTCCTCCGCCCCGCAGGCTCACTTCGGACCTCCCCTCCCCCACACGCGGCCGCCGCGCCCCCCACCGCGGCGGCCGCTCCTCCCCCAGGAGCGTCACCCCATGGCCCGTACGCTGAACCAGCCTTCGCACAAGCGCCGGCGCAGCCCCCTCCCGGCCGTCGCGGCCGGTGCCACCGCCCTCGCCCTGGCCGGCGGCGGCCTCGCCCTCTTCGCCGGCGGCGCCAGCGCGGCGGTCGGCAACCTGGTCGGCAACGGCGGCTTCGACGGCGGGCTCGCGGGCTGGACCTGCACCGGCGCCGCGACCACGGTCTCCTCCCCGGTCCACTCCGGCACCGGCGCACTCCAGGCCACCCCGGGCGCCGGCGACACCGCCGAGTGCACCCAGACCATCAGCGTGCTGCCCAACACCAGCTACACGCTGAGCGCGTGGGTCCAGGGCCCGTACGTCTACCTCGGTGCACGCGGCACCGGCGGCACCGACCCGTCCGCCTGGTCGAACCAGAACAGCTGGAACCAGCTGTCCACCACCTTCACCACCGGGGCGAACGCCACCAGCGTCACCGTCTACCTGCACGGCTGGTACGGCCAGAGCGCCTACCTGGCCGACGACGTCGCGCTGATCGGCCCCGGCGGCACCGGCACCCCGTCGCCGACCGCGACCCCCACCTCCACGCCGACGGCCACCGCCTCCCCCACGGCCACCGCGACGCCGACCACGACGGCGACCCCGACCCCCACCGCGACGCCCACGCAGACCGCGACGGCGACCCCCACCGCCACGCCGACCAGCACCACCCCGCCGGCCACCGGCCTGCCCGCCCACCTGGTCACCGGCTACTGGCAGAACTTCGACAACAACTCGACCGTGCAGCGGCTGAGCGACGTCCAGAGCGCGTACGACATCATCGCGGTCTCCTTCGCCGACGCCGTGCCGACCCGGACCGGCGCGATCAGCTTCACCCTGGACCCGGGCCTGTCCAAGGCGCTCGGCGGCTACACCGACGCCCAGTTCCGCGCCGACATCAAGGCCAAGCAGGCGGCCGGCAAGAAGGTCATCCTCTCCATCGGCGGGCAGAACGGCGCGATCACCGTCGGGGACGCCACCGCCGGCGCCAACTTCGTCAACAGCGCCTACGCGATCATCAAGGACTACGGCTTCGACGGCATCGACGTCGACCTGGAGAACGGCGTCCAGGCCGGCCCGCTCGGCGACGCGCTGCACGCCCTCCAGGCCAAGGTCGGCCCCGGCTTCGTGCTGACCATGGCCCCCGAGACCATCGGGATGTACAGCACCTCCGGCGCCTACTTCCAGCTGGCGCTGAAGACCAAGGACATCCTCACCGTCGTCAACACCCAGTTCTACAACTCGGGCGGCATGAACGGCTGCGACGGCAAGGTCTACAACCAGGGCACCATCGACTTCATCACCTCGCAGGTCTGCACCCACATCCAGGGCGGCCTGCGGCCGGACCAGGTGGGCATCGGCGTCCCGGCCTCCACCAAGGCGGCGGGCGGCGGCTACGTCTCGCCGACCGTGGTGAACAACGCGCTGGACTGCCTGGCCACCGGCAACAACTGCGGCAGCTTCGTGCCGCCGGCCAAGTGGCCGACCATCCGCGGCGCGATGACCTGGTCGACCAACTGGGACGCCAACAACGGCAACGCGTTCTCCAACGCGGTCGGCCCGTTCGTCCACAAGATGCCGTAACGGCAGGGCCGCAGCCGCCACGGACG
>NZ_JBHVFE010000438.1:0-7565 GCF_042801945.1 Kitasatospora sp. NPDC057542 | reverse complement strand
GGTCCGTACGGACGGACCCGGGGGCCTCCTGGTGCCTCAACTCAGCTGGATTCAGCCGAGGTTGGCGATCGCCTCGTTGAAGGTCTTGGACGGGCGCATCACGGCGGCGGCCTTGGCCGGGTCCGGCTGGTAGTAGCCGCCGAGGTCGACCGGCGAGCCCTGGACGGAGATCAGCTCGTCCACGATGGCCGACTCCTGCTCGGTCAGCGCCGCGGCCAGGCCGGCGAAGGCCTGGGCCAGCTCGGCGTCGGCGGTCTGCTTGGCCAGCTCCTGGGCCCAGTACAGGGCCAGGTAGAAGTGGCTGCCGCGGTTGTCGATGCCACCGAGGCGGCGGCTCGGCGACTTGTCCTCGTTGAGGAAGGTGCCGGTGGCGCGGTCCAGGGTGTCGGCCAGCACCTGGGCGCGGGCGTTGTCGGTGCTGCCGGCCAGGTGCTCGAAGCTGGCGGCCAGCGCGAAGAACTCACCCAGGCTGTCCCAGCGCAGGTAGTTCTCCTTGACCAGCTGCTGGACGTGCTTCGGGGCGGAGCCGCCGGCGCCGGTCTCGAACAGGCCGCCGCCCGCCATCAGCGGGACGACCGACAGCATCTTGGCGCTGGTGCCCAGCTCCAGGATCGGGAACAGGTCGGTCAGGTAGTCGCGCAGCACGTTGCCGGTCACCGAGATGGTGTCCTCGCCGCGGCGGATGCGCTCCAGCGAGAACTTGGTGGCCTCGACCGGGGACTTGATCTCGATCTGCAGGCCGGTGGTGTCGTGCTCCGGCAGGTACTTCTTGACCTTCTCGATCAGCACCGCGTCGTGGGCGCGGGTCTCGTCCAGCCAGAACACCGCCGGGACGCCGGTGGCGCGGGCGCGGGTGACGGCCAGCTTGACCCAGTCCTGGATCGGCAGGTCCTTGGTCTGGCAGGCGCGGAAGATGTCGCCCGGCTGGACGGCCTGCTCCAGCACCACGTTGCCCTCGGCGTCGACCAGGCGGACGGTGCCCGCGGCGTCGATCTCGAAGGTCTTGTCGTGCGAGCCGTACTCCTCGGCCTTCTGGGCCATCAGGCCGACGTTCGGCACCGAGCCGATGGTCGCCGGGTCCAGGGCGCCGTGGGCGCGGCAGTCGTCGATGACGGCCTGGTACACGCCGGAGTAGCTGCTGTCCGGCAGCACGGCGAGGGTGTCGGCCTCCTCGCCGTCCGGGCCCCACATGTGGCCGGAGGTGCGGATCATGGCCGGCATCGAGGCGTCGACGATGACGTCGCTCGGCACGTGCAGGTTGGTGATGCCCTTGTCGGAGTCGACCATGGCCAGGGCCGGGCCCTCGGCCAGCTCGGCCTCGAAGGAGGCCTTGATCTCGGCACCGAGGTGCGGCACGTTGTCGAGGCCGGCCAGGATGCCGCCGAGGCCGTTGTTCGGGTTCAGACCGGCGGCGACCAGCACCTCGCCGTACTTGGCGAAGGTCTTCGGGAAGAAGGCGCGGACCACGTGGCCGAAGATGATCGGGTCGGAGACCTTCATCATCGTGGCCTTCAGGTGCACCGAGAACAGCACGCCCTCGGCCTTGGCACGGGCGACCTGCGCGGCCAGGAACTCGTTGAGGGCGGCGGCCCGCATCACCGAGGCGTCTACGACCTCGCCGGCCAGCACCGGCACCTTCTCGCGCAGCACGGTGGTGGTGCCGTCCTCGCCGAGCAGCTCGATGCGCAGCGCACCGTCGGCGGCGATCACGGCGGACTTCTCGGTGGACCGGAAGTCGTTCTCACCCATGGTGGCGACGTTGGTCTTGGAGTCGGCCGTCCAGGCACCCATGCGGTGCGGGTGGGTCTTGGCGTAGTTCTTGACCGACTGCGGGGCGCGGCGGTCCGAGTTGCCCTCACGCAGGACCGGGTTGACGGCGCTGCCCTTGACCTTGTCGTAGCGGGCGCGGACGTCCTTGTCCTCGTCGCTCTGCGGGTCGTCCGGGTAGTCCGGCAGGGCGTAGCCCTGGGCCTGGAGCTCGGCGATGGCGGCCTTGAGCTGCGGCACCGAGGCCGAGATGTTCGGCAGCTTGATGATGTTGGCACCCGGGGTCTTGGCCAGCTCACCCAGCTCGGCCAGGGCGTCGCCGATCCGCTGCGCCTCGGTCAGACGCTCCGGGAAGCTCGCGATGATCCGCCCGGCCAGGGAGATGTCGCGGGTCTCCACCCGCACACCCGCGGTCGAGGCGTACGCCTGGACCACCGGCAGGAACGAGTAGGTCGCCAGGGCCGGAGCCTCGTCGGTGTGCGTATAGATGATGGTCGAGTCAGTCATCGGTACTCCGCTTCACGTCTCCAACGTCTTGACGTCAAGATATCTCGTCATGGGCCCCCGGCTCCACCTCCCCCCGCCCCCGGGCGCACAACGACCCGGTCGGCGGGCGCTGCGGCCCTCGCGTCGGGGGCGCTGCGGCGGTCGCGACGGGGGACGCGGCAGGGGTCGTGACGGGGACGGACTCCACGGTCGTCCGGCTCGGCGCGCGGGGCAAGCGGAGCGCTCGACCGGTGGTGTGGTCCAGTCGGGGGAGCCGGGCGTCAGGACTGCGTCAACGCACGTCCCCATTCGGTCAACGCCGCGTCAGGACCGGCGGCACCCGGGCCGGGCCGTCCTAGCGTCGAGGCAGTCAGTTCCGGCAGGCACCACCACCCCACTCGGGAGCATCCGCATGGCCCGCGTCGTCTGGCACGTTCCGGTCACCGCCTCCGGCACCGGAGGCACCACCGCACTCCGCCTGTTCCACCTGCGCGACGGCCGCCGCTGCGCGGTCGGATTCTCCAGCCCCGAGGCCCTCGTCGCCCTCCTCGGGCCCGACCAGGGCCACATCGAACTCGGCGAGCCCGCCCTCCGTGACCTCACCGCCCCTCTCGGTATCGACACCCTGGTGGTGGACCCGAGGCTGGTCGCCCCCTCCGTCACCGTCCCGTGGGTCACCGCACCGCCCGGTGCCGCCCCCGCCGCACCGCCCGTCCCGGCCCCGACCGTCCGGTTCCAGCACCGGTGACGGCCCCGCTCCAGCTCGTCCCGGGCGGTCCGGCTCCGGCGGGACGGGCTCAGCAGGCCCGGGCGCTGCACGCGATCGCCCGGATCAGCCACGGCCCGGTCCCGCTCGACTTCGACCGCCTCGCGGCGGAGTTCCCGGCCGTCCAGAGCGGCCTGGCCCTGGCCGGCGAGGCCGACCTCGAACTGCGGCTCGCCTGCACCGGCCCCGAGGAGCTACGGACGATCGCCGCCGCCCTGCACCGCGCGGGCGCCGCCCGGGTGCACATCGACCTCGTCCTGCGCGCTCTCACCCCGGCCCCCGTCACCCTGCGGCCGGTGCCCTGATCGGCATCGGCCCGGCGCCCCGCTCCCCTGTCCGGGGCCGGGGCGCCCGACCGCGCTCACTCCTCCCCGGGCCGCGGGTCCGGGTTGACCGCCTGGCCGTCGATCGGCTGGCCCCAGGTGTCGTCGCCGGCCGCGCCGACGCAGTAGCCGCTGCCCTCGACATGCCCGCCCGCGCTGCGGCACTGGTGCGCGGTGACGTCCCGGCGCCCGGTCGCGGCCGCCGGGCCGGCGGCTGTGACCACGGTCCCGACGGCGGCGGTGAGCAGGAGGACGGAGGCGGTCGCGGTGGCCGCCCGGGCCGGGAGTGAGCTCTTCATGCGGACCACCACAGCACGCCACCGGGCCCCGGGCGACCACAGGGCGCCCGCCTGGGTGGCCGCCGGGGGCCGGCCGTCCCCCGCTCCTCCCGCGCCGGTGCCGCGATGGCCGCGACCAGCAGCGCCGAGCCCGCCGGCAGGCCCACCGTCAACGGCTCGCCGAGGAACAGCACGCCGATCACCGCCGCCGTCGCGGGCTCCGGCCGGACCAGCACCGCGGCCGTCGTGCCGGACACCGTGCTCGGGCCGGTGAAGTACCCGTGGTGGGCGAACAGGGTGGGCACCGCGCCGAGGAGGAGCAGCGCCACCACCGTCACCATCGGGCCCGGCCCGCCGGCAGGACGCCGTGGACGCCCGGGACGGCCGCGAGCGGGAGGAGGCAGAGCAGGCCGGTGGTGATGGCGCCGGTGCCGAGCTGCCGACCCGGGCCGAGCTGCCGCCCCGGCCCCAGAGGGTGAGGCCGCTCCAGCCGGCACCCGCGAGAACGGCCGGCTCGACGCCGAGGGCCGGGCGCGGGCCCGCCGCCGGGGCGGCCACCAGCAGGGCGAGCCCGCCGGGGGCCTCCACCGCCTCGGCCGCGCCGGACCAGGTGGACGGCGAGTGCATCGCCGTCCTGCCGTGCGGGGCCGACGCCGACCCGTCAGGCCTGGCCGAAGCGGCCCGGTAAACCGTCAACTCCTCTTGTTCCCAAGGGAATTCATTGTGCTGATGGCCAGGCAGGGCGAGCACCGGCACCGAGGGCGGGCCGGGCCGACAGGCCAGGACCGGCGGCCTCCCGGACGGCGGCAGCCGGCAGGCACGGCGCGGCCACCCGACCCGGCACAGGCCCTCGGCGCGAACAGCGGCGACCCGCAATGTGGCACCCCGTCATTCCGACCCCGCCGCGCAGACAAGGCCGGCAGCACTCCAAATGAGTGAGCAGGATTCGGCGCCACCTGAACGACCCAGTCCACGCCGTCAACTCCCCAAACTGTCAGGCGATTTGAGAAGCATTTACAACCAGCCGAATCGATTCTGAGGGCAGTTCGATGACGCACTTGACCACCCGTTCGGCCCTAGGCGTCAACCATTTGGCACGGATTGATATGACAGTCATTTAGCCAGTAGGTACGTTCATTCATGTCGGCACCAAGCCGATCCAGTCCAGAAACAGGAGAAGGTCCATGAACAAGATGACCACCGCCATTGTCCTCGCGGCGTCGGCGGCCGTCGCCGTGACCGGTATCACCTACGCGTCGGCCACTCCCGAGCCCGTGGCGAAGGCGGCCCCGGTCGTTCAGAAGGCGGCCCCGGTGGCCGCTCCGGCGGCGGTTGCTCCGGCAGCCGCTGCCCCGGCGGCCGCTCCCGCCCTGGCGCCGCTCGACGGCGGCTCGAAGGGCAACGAGGGCAAGGGCAACGAGGGCAGGGGCGAGGAGCGCCGGGAGCACCGGGAGCACCGGGAGCACAAGCGCCACCACCGGGGCGTGATCCACGTCAACGAGCGCTCGTACTCCGCCGACGACTTCGGCTGCATCACCGTGGTCAGCGGCCTGGGTGCCAAGACGCTGAACATCCGCAACGACAGCCACCGGACCGTCGAGGTCTTCAGCGGCGCGGTCTGCGACAACGGCGCCCCCATCGCCACCGTCGGGCCCCGCAGCTCCAGCGACGGCGTGCGCCCGAAGCACCTCCACCACCACGACGGCATCGAGGTCAAGGACGGGGTCGTCGGCAGCTTCCGAGTCGTGCACCACTACGGCGAAGGCCGCGGCGAGGGCTACGGCGAGGGCGAGGGCTACGGCGAGGGCGGGAAGCGCTGATCCAACGGCATAACGACATAACGGCATAACGTGGAGCCCCGGCCCGCCGTAATCGGGCCGGGGCACCGACATGTGCAGTGTCCCACAAGTTTACGAACCCAACCTGTGAGTGACGTCCGCCGAGGCGGCCCAGCAGCGGCCACTCGGCGGTCCGGCGTGATGCGCAGCGGGTCGCCGAACGAATGGGGGGCTCCATATTGCCGGGAGCCGGCAGTGAAGCTCAATTCACGCTCAAGTGCTGAGCCTACTCGCGAGTCAGGTAACACGCACGGGAGTGGGAGGCCCCCTACCAGCACGGATATCCGGCAAAGAACGTAAACATTCAGTAATGAAATCTGTGCAGACCTCTATGAATAGACCTACTGT
Source organism: Kitasatospora sp. NPDC057542 (assembly GCF_042801945.1). Lineage (NCBI taxonomy): Bacteria > Bacillati > Actinomycetota > Actinomycetes > Kitasatosporales > Streptomycetaceae > Kitasatospora > Kitasatospora sp. NPDC057542. The sequence goes on along the minus strand of NZ_JBHVFE010000438.1, from coordinate 1,759 downwards.
GTGGCAACTCTCCGCGCTCCGCCCACCTCGGAGCCCCCACCCACAGAGAGATCGTTCATGGCTTCCCTCAACCAGGTCTCCTCCCCGCCCGGCCAGAGCGCCGGCCCCGACGGGACCCCCCAACGGTCGCTGCGCCGCCACGTCGGCCTCGTCGGCCTCATGTGGGCCTCGGTCGGCTCGATCATCGGCTCCGGCTGGCTGTTCGGCGCGAAGGAGGGCGTGATGGCGGCCGGCCCGGCCGCCGTACTGTCCTGGGGCATCGGCACGGTCGCGATCGTGCTGCTCGCGCTCGTGCACGCCGAACTCGGCAGCATGTTCCCGGTCTCGGGCGGTACCGCGCGCTACCCGCACTACGCCTTCGGCGGCCTCGCGGGGATGTCCTTCGGCTGGTTCTCCTGGCTCCAGGCGGCCACCGTCGCGCCGATCGAGGTCGAAGCGATGATCGGCTACGCCCGGCACTGGCCCTGGGCCGGCGGCCTGCTCAACGACAACAACACCCTCACCGCCAGCGGTTTCGCCGTCGCCACCGTCCTCATGGCGGTGTTCGTCGCGGTGAACTTCCTCGGTGTGCGCGTCCTCGCCCGCACCAACAACATCGCCACCTGGCTGAAGATCGCCGTCCCGCTGCTCACCATCTTCGTGCTGGCCGTGACCAACTTCCACGGCTCCAACTTCACCTCGCACGGCTTCGCGCCGTTCGGCGCCAAGGGCGTGCTCGCGGCGATCAGCACCAGCGGCATCATCTTCGCCCTGCTCGGCTTCGAGCAGGCCATCCAGCTCGCCGGCGAGAGCCGCAACCCCAAGCGCGACATCCCCCGCGCCGTGCTCGGTTCGGTCGCCATCGGCAGCCTGATCTACACGCTGCTCCAGGTCGTCTTCATCGGCGCGCTGCCCCTGAGCGCCTTCGCCAACGGCTGGGACAAGCTCGACTTCCCCGGCATCGACGGCCCCTTCGCGGGCCTCGCCACCGTGGTCGGCCTCGGCTGGCTGGCCTGGGTGCTCTACATGGACGCCGTGATCTCCCCCGGCGGCAGCGGCCTGATCTACACCACCTCGACCTCGCGCATCTCCTACGGCCTGAGCCGCAACGGCTACGCCCCGCGGAGGTTCGAGGAGCTGGACAAGAACGGCGTGCCGTGGTTCGGCCTGGTCATCGCCTTCGTCACCGGCGTGATCTGCTTCCTGCCCTTCCCGAGCTGGCAGGAGCTGGTCGGCTTCATCACCTCCGCCAGCGTGCTGATGTACGCCGGCGCCCCGCTGGCCTTCGGCGCGATGCGCCGCCGGCTGCCCGAACGTGAGCGCCCCTACCGGCTGCCGGCCGGTGAGCTGATCTCCCCGGCCGCGTTCGTGGTCTCCAGCCTGATCATCTACTGGTCCGGCTGGCACACCCTCTCCCGCCTGGGCATCGCGATCGTGCTCGGCTACGTCCTCCTCGGCAGCTACGCCGCGTACGCGATCAAGAAGGGCCTGCCGAACGCGCCCCGACTGAGCTGGAAGTCCGCCCAGTGGCTGCCGCCCTACCTGGTGGGCCTCGGCCTGATCTCCTGGCAGGGCAGTTTCGGGGACGGCACCGGCAACATCCCGATGTGGGCCGACATGGCCCTGGTGGCGGTGTTCTCGCTGGTCATCTACTTCTGGGCGATCCGGGTTGCGCTGCCGGCCGAGGCGATCGAGCACGAGGTCTCCGACGTCGAGGTGGTCGACGAGGGCGGCCACTGAGCACCGACGACCGACAGGAAGGGCCCGCCGGCCGTGCGAC
>NZ_JBHVFE010000437.1:0-7569 GCF_042801945.1 Kitasatospora sp. NPDC057542 | reverse complement strand
GGTCGCGCCGGTCGCGCGGTGCCGGAAACGCGATATTCGCTGGCGGGCACCGGGGAGCGGGGGATAGGAAGACGGGATGACCACCAGCGATCCCGGCACCGACCAGCGCGTCTTCCGCCCCACCGTCCTCGACCTCGGTGACGTCCTGCTGCGCCCGTGGGGGCGCGCCCTCGACGTGCCCGGCGGCATCGGGCCCGCCCTGACCGCCGCCGCGGCGGACCCGGCCGTCGCCCGCTGGAGCCCGCTCAGCGCCGCCGGCCCGGTGGTCGTCGACACCTACCTCGGCCGTTGCGAGGAGCACTGGGCCGCCGGCACCGCGGCGCCGTTCGCCGTCGTCGACGCCGCCGACGGCAGCCTCTGCGGCAACGCCTACCTGGGGTGGACCAACCGGGACGACGGCGTGGCCATGATCGGCTACTGGCTGCTCGCCGCCGCCCGCGGCCGGGGCCTGGCCACCCGGGCCACCACCGCCGTCACCCGCTGGGCGGTGGAGCACGCCGACGTTCGCCGCATCGAGCTCTACCACGCCGTCGCCAACGAGGACTCCTGTCGCGTCGCGACGCGGGCCGGGTTCCCGTACGAGGGCACCCTGCGCGGCTCCTACACCTACGGCGGGGGCGTCTACGTGGACGAGCACCTGCACGCCCGGCTGGCCTCTGACGCGTTCGCGGACTGAGGGCCCGCGGACGGGTCCGCGGACGGCGCCGTGGGACGGGATCAGCCCCGGACGGTCGCGCCGTGGACCCCGTACGCGTGGGCGCCGCCCTCGGCGAAGCGCTGCTCCTGCACGGCCGTCAGCCGACGGTCCGGCAGGACGGCGACGACCGCGGCCGCCACCTCCAACCGATCGGCGGCGATCAGCCAGCCGAGGGCCTTCCGGTACGTGCCCGGCTGCGCCGCGTCCGTCAGCGCGGCTTCGTCGGCCAGTCCGACGTTGTCGGCGAACGTGCCGGCCTCCCCGTACAGACGGAAGCCTGTGCCCGGACGACGCAGGTGGGCCGGCGCCACTCCGGGCCGCGGCGGACCGCTCGTCGCTCCACCGGCCCGCCGTCCCGAACGGAGGCAGGGCAGGGCACCTCCCAGCCGTCCCGTGCCCCGGCGGGCCGCCGAGCGGTTTTCGGGGCCCTCGGGGCGCAGGCTGCGCGCGCGGCGGAGGAGCGACCTAACCTGGAGGGGAGCGTTCGGTGCGTCGCCCGCGAACGGAGCGGTGACCATGACGGTGATCTCGACGGCTCTCTTCGGTACCGACTGGTGGCAGCCCACGCTGCCCGGCGGTGCCGAGTTGCTGCGCGAGTGTGCCGCCCGCGGGTGGACGGTCGTGCTGACCGGCCCCGGGCCGGCCGGGGCCCCGGCGCTGACCGTGGCCGATCCCGGCGGCGACCCGGTGCGGGCCGCGCTGGAGCTGGTGGACGGCAGGCCCTCGCACGCCGTGGCCGTCGCCGGAAGCGTGCGGGACGTACGGGCGGCGCGGCGGGCCGGGGTGCCGTGCGTGGCCCTGGCGGTCGGCCCGGACACCGGCCAGGAGCTGCGGGCGGAGGGCGCGGTCGAGGTGCACCGCGACGCCGCCGCACTGCTGAGCGTCCTGGACGACAGCCTGCTCGCCCGCCCCCGGGCCTTCGGGCCCGCCGGCGCCGCAACAGGCGGCGCCCCGAACGGTTAGCACCAGCCCGTACCGGGCAACGGCCGAGTGTGAGCACGTCACCCGAAGTGTCGGAGGTGACCGAGATGGACGGACCCGCGTTGAGCGGATGGGAGCGGCGGCTCCTCGAGGAGATCGAGTCCGATCTGCGCCAGGACACACGGCTCGACCGGAAGCTGAGCACGATGGGCGCCAGGCCGCCCAGCCGGGTCCGGGGTGTGCTTCGCGGCATCGGGCGCAGGATCTCGGCCGGGGTGGTGCTGACCGCCCTGGTGATGACGGCGATCTGCCTCGGCGTGGGCGTACGAACCCCGGTCACCGCCGTGCTGGTCGCGCTCGGCGTGGTCTGGGTGGCCACGGTGGCGGCCGCGATCGCCACCTCGGAGCTGCTGCGCCGCCGGCGCGCGGCCCGCAGCCCCACCGACGCGGCGGATCCGGCGCAGACGCGGGAACGCCGGGAGCGGCGCCCCTGGGACCGTCCGGAGGCATGACGCGATGACCACCGACCTGTGGGAGTACCGCCCGGGCTCCCATCCCGCCGCCGACCTCACGCTGGTCGGGTACGAGGTGCACGCCACCGACGGCCCGGTCGGCCGGGTCGAACAGGACGCCGGGGACCACCTGCTGGTCGACGCCGAGCCCTGGGTGCCGGGCGCCCGGGTGCTCGTTCCGGCCGGACTGGTCGCCCGGCTCGACCACCTCGACCGAGCCGTCCACCTCGACTGCCCACGTGCCAGGCTCAGTTCGGCCCCGCCCACGGCCGTCGACCTGACCGCCCCGCACCCGCGCTGAGCGACCGTGCCATGGGCTGGCCGTCCACCACGCTCACCGGCCGGACGATCGCCTTCCTGGTCGCTCCGTACGGGGCCGAGCAGGTCGAACTGACCGACCCCTGGCAGGCGGTCGCCGAGTCCGGCGGCACCCCGCGGCTGCTGTCCACCGCCGAGGGGCGGGTCCAGGCCGTCCGGCACCGGGCCCCGGGCGACACCTTCGCCGTGGACGCCCTGGTCGCCGAGGCCGACCCGGCCGACTACGACGGGCTGGTCCTTCCCGGCGGCGTCGCCAGCCCCGACCGGCTGCGCCTGGACCGCCCGGCGGTCGCCTTCGTGCACGCCTGCTGCGCCGCCGGCCGCCCGGTCGCGGCGATCTGTCACGCGGCCTGGACGCTCATCGAGGCCGACGCCGTGCGCGGCCGCACCCTGACCTCCTGGCCCAGCCTGCGCACCGACCTGGTCAACGCCGGCGCGCACTGGGTGGACGAGCCGGTCCACGTCTGCCGCGACGGGCCCGGCCCGCTCGTCACCAGTCGCAAACCGCACGACCTGCCGCTGTTCGACGACGCCTTCGTGACGGAGTTCGCCCACGCCGCGGCGAAGCGGCGGACGTGAACGCCGGCGGCACCGCGCGACCGCAGCCGGCCGTCAGTCGCCCCGGAGGCGGACGAAGGTTGCGGTGGGCGGGCGGCCGGTGAGGGTGAGTTCGGCGCGGAGGGGTGAGGTCAGCGGGTGGACCGGACCGTGGTCGGGGTCGGTGGTGGGCGGGCCGAGCAGGGGGCGGGCGACCTCGGCGACCTCGCGGGACTGGACCGGGGTGAGCCGCGGGGTGGTCAGGAACACCCGCCCGTCGTCGAGCCGGAGGATCAGCGCCCGCGGGTGGGCGGCCGGGCCGGTGACGGCGCGGACGGTGGCGTCGAGGGTGTCGCTGCGGCGGTACTTGACCCAGACGCGGCCCGCGCCGCGCGGGCGGTACGGGGCGGCGGCGGCCTTGCAGACCAGGCCCTCCACCCCGGTGTCGGCGAGCCGCTCCATCCACTCCAGCGCCTCCGCCCGGTCCGTGGTGGCCATGACCGGCTGGATCGGCGGCGGGACGTCGGCGAGGGCGGCGAGCAGCAGGCGGCGGCGGTCGGTGAGCGGCAGCCGGCGGACGTCGCGGCCGGGCAGCGCCAGCAGGTCGAAGGCGATCAGGCCGAGGGCCACCCCGGGAGCGGCGGCGCGGGCCCGGCGGGTGCGCAGCAGCTCGCCGAAGGCGAACCGGCCGCCGCGCCAGGCGACCAGCTCGGCGTCCAGCACCAGCCCCTCCGGCAGCCGGGCGACGGCGGCGGCGATCGGCGGGAACTCGGGGGCGAGGTCGCGGCCGCTGCGGGACTGGAGGTACGCGGGGCGCTCGCCCCGGGCGAACGCGACGCAGCGGAAGCCGTCCAGCTTCAGCTCGTACTGCACGCCCCCGCCACCCAGGCCGTCGGCGGGCGGGACGGCGGTCACGGCGGCCGGACGCATCACCTCGACGGGCGGGCGCAGCACCTGGCGCGACCGCTCCGGCTGCGGTGGCGGCGCGGGCGCACCGGGAAGCGGCCGGGCCCGTTCCGGGTCCAGCAGCGGGGCGAGCAGGTCGCCGTGCGCGGCCAGCCGGTCGGGCACCTCGGCGAGCGTGAAGACCAGGTCCTGCTCGTGGCCGGCCCGTTCCAGCTCCGCCCAGGCCAGCGGGGTGGAGACGGTCGGCAGCGGCCGGGCCCGAAGGGTGTACGGCGCGGCGGTGGTCTTCTTGGCGTTGTTCTGCGACCAGTCGACCAGCACCCGGCCCCGGCGGCGGGCCTTGGCCATGGTGTGCACCACGAGGTCTGGGTGCTCGGCCTCCAGGGCGGCGGCCAGCGCCTTCGCGTACGCGCAGACCCGGGTGCTCGGGGTGGGTTCGATCGGGACCAGCAGGTGCAGGCCCTTGGAGCCGGAGGTCTTCGCCCAGGCCGCCAGGCCGTCCGCCGCGAGCCGTTCGCGCAGCAGCAGCGCGACCGTACGGCAGGTCAGCACGTCGGCGCCTTCGCCGGGGTCGAGGTCGAGCACCAGCCGGTCGGCGAGGGCGGGCGCGGCGGCGTGCCACTGCGGGACGTGCAGTTCCAGGCAGCCCAGGTTGGCGACCGCCAGCAGGGCCGCGCCGTCCGTCAGCACCACCTGGCGCAGCTCGCCGGTGTTGCTCGGCACGTCGACCGTGCGCACCCAGTCCGGGGTGCCGGGCGGCGGGTTCTTGGCGACGAACACCTCCGCCTCGACGCCGTCCGGGCAGCGCAGGAAGGAGACCGGGCGGTCGCGCAGGTGCGGGAGCAGCGCGGTGTGCACGGCGGCGTAGTACCGCAGCACCTCGCCCTTGGGGGTGCCGGTGCGCGGGTAGTACACCTTGTCGAGGTGGGAGAGGGCGAGGGTGCGCCCGTCCACCGTCATCTGCGGCACGGTCCGCCTCCGTTGCCTCCGGTGGGTGGCCCCCGCAGCCAGTCTGCCCCGGTTCCCCTGTGGCTGACCCGCTCCGCGGCGTCCGGCAGCGCCAGGCACAGCGCGCGCAGCCGCTCCACCGGCGTGCGTACCGCTCACCCCCGCGGGTGAGCGACCGGCCGGGGTCGCGGACGGAGACGGGGTTGCTTATGGTGAGGGCGCGGTCACACGCCTTCCGCTCCGACGGCGGGAGCCCGGATGGGCCGCCGGGGGGATGCGGGGGGGCCAGCCGGGGGGAACCATCGACGAAGGAGTCCCCGTGACCACTGCCCGAGACATCATGCACACCGGTGCCCAGTGCATCGGCGCCCATCAGACGCTGGCCGAGGCCGCGAAGATGATGCGCGACAAGAACGTGGGCGCGCTGCCGATCTGTGGCGACGACCAGAAGCTGAAGGGCATCATCACCGACCGCGACATCGTGCTGCGATGTATCGCGGAGGGCAAGAACCCGTCCAAGATGACGGCCATGGAGCTCGCCGGCCACCTGCACTGCGTGCGGGCCGAGGACAGCATGGACGTGGTGCTGCGCAAGATGGAGCAGCACCAGATCCGGCGCATCCCGGTGATCGACGGGGACCGTCTGGTGGGCATGATCAGCGAGGCCGACCTGGCGATGGGCCACCGTGACGGCCAGCGGCTGACCGATCAGCAGATCATCGAGTTCATGGACAGCGTCTACATGAAGCAGTGACCGGCTGACACCCCGCGCGCCCCGCCCGCGCCCGCTTCCGGCCCGGCCGGTCCCCCGTACCGGCCGGGCCCTTCGAGCATGCCGGGCGGGGCACCGGTGCGTCTTGTACGAATGCGCACGCCTGCAAGGGCGCACGCCTCAGCCTCCGGCGCCCAGGACGGTGCTGGTCACCCGCCCGGTGACCCGGTCGGTCACCCGGCCGGCGGGCTGGGGCAGGGCGGCGGCGGTGCGCCGGGAGGCCAGGAACGCGCGCGGCGAGCAGCCGACCATGGCGCGGAAGTTCCGGTCGAGGTGGGACTGGTCGTAGTAGCCGCAGCGCGCGGCCAGGTCGGCGCCGGTGGGGCGGTCCCCGGCGGGGCGTTCCCCGCTGGGGCGGTCCTCGTGCGCGGTCAGGACGTTGAGGGTGCGCTGGAGCCGGAGGATGCCCGCCGCCTGCTTGGGGGCCAGCCCGAGGTGCTCGCGGAAGCGTAGCTCCAGCCGGCGTCGGCTCCACCCGCTGCCTTTGACCAGGGTGCCGATCGGCACCAGCCCGTGCGAGTGTCGCAGTTGCCGCCAGACCCAGTGCACCGAAGGGTCCCAGTCCGGCCCGTACGCGAACAGCGCACCGAAGTAGCCGTCCAGCATGGCGAACCGGGCCGGCCAGCCCGGGGTGTGGGCCAGCCGGTCGGTCAGCGACCGCAGTCGCGGGCCCAGGACGTCCCCGGCCTCGGCCCAGTGCCCGCCGAGCTCGCCGGCCAGCGGTCCGAACGCCCGGAAGGCGCCCTGCGGGGTGAGCGAGACGGCCAACCCGTGCAGCACGCCCGCGTGTTCGGCGATGGTCGCGGTGCGGCGCAGCCCGGCCGCGACCGAGCCGAAGGCGGTGGCCGGCGCGGGGGAGACGGCGTCGGTGAGGCTCATCGTGCCCTCGAAGACGAGTGCCACGGTGACCGCGTCCGTCGGCACCTCCAGCCGTCGCAGCGGCTGCCGCAGGGCCAGCCGGTAGCCGCGGTAGCCGAGGACGTACCCGCGCAGCGGCGCGGCGGGGGTGCCGAGGACCGTCCCGGGCGAGGTGGTGAGGAGGGTGTTCCGGGTCATCGCAACTCCCCTGCTCGGCCTGGCGGGTGGCATGCACGGGCCATGGTAGGCGGCGCCGGGAGGCCTCCGGGAGGCCTCGTGCGACCCCGGGCGGCGGACTGTCTCAGGGACCGGATCCTCCTTTCTTGCCAGCCGAGATGCGGGCACAATCGCGCACATGGGAAAGCAGTACGAATGCATCGACGGTCGGCTGCGCCGGTTCATCGAGCGCCAGCCGGTCTACTTCGTGGCCACCGCCCCGCTGGACGCCGACGGGCACGTCAACCTCTCGCCCAAGGGGCGCTCCGGGACGCTCGCGGTGATCGACGAACTCACCCTCGCCTACCTGGACTTCGGCGGCTCGCAGGCCGAGACCGTCGCCCACCTGCGGGAGAACGGCCGGATCACCCTGATGTGGTGCGCCTTCGAGGGCCCGCCGACCGTGGTGCGGGTGCACGGGCGCGGTGAGCCGGTCTTCCGGGACGACCCGAGGTTCGCCGCACTGCTCGGCCACTTCGGGCCGGCCGCGGACGGCTCCGGTCTGAGGGCGATCGTGCTGGTCAGGGCCGAACGGGTCAGCGACTCCTGCGGGTACGCGGTGCCGTTCATGGACTACCGCGCCGACCGCGACCTGCACGCCCAGTACTTCGACCGCAAGGACGAGGAGGAGTTCGGCGCCTACTGCGAGCGCAAGCCGCTGGTCGGCACCAGCATCGACGGCCTGCCGGCCGTCCCGCTGCCGCTCCCGCCGCGGCCGTCCTGACGCTCGTACGCTCCCGACGGCCTGTCAGCCGATCGGGGCCGGGCCGAGGATCACCGGCCCCTCCGGACCGGGGACCGGTACGAACCCCGTCCCGGCGTACACCTCGTGGGCGTTCAGGGTTCCCCCGGCGGAACGCGGCGAGGCCGCCGCACCCCGAGGC
>NZ_JBHVFE010000436.1:0-7696 GCF_042801945.1 Kitasatospora sp. NPDC057542 | reverse complement strand
CCGCAGGGGTGACCGGCCCGCCGGCGGCCGCGGGTGCGTCAGGCCCGCTTCCCCCAGGCGGTGAAGACCGCGAGGGAGAGGTCGCGGAACTCCGGGTCGGCGAGCTCCCGGTAGGCGGCCTCGAAGTCCTCGTCGGTGGCGAGCCCGGCGGCCACCACGGCCGGCCGGGTCTGCTCCAGGGTGAGCCGCCACCACTCGGCCTCGTCGTCCCCGCCGGCGATCAGCTGGAAGCGCGCGTCGTGGCCGAGGCCGCTGAGCCCCTTGCCCTCCAGCGGCACCGGCAGGCTGCGCGCCCACTCGGTGTCGGTGCCCACCGCGGTCTCCAGGTGGCGGCGGAAGGCCCGCAGCGCGGTCCGGTAGCCGGGGTGCGGCGAGTCCTTGATCGGGAAGAAGGCCGGCTCCTCCAGCACCAGCGTCCCGCCCGGGGCCAGCCACTGGACCAGCCGCTCCACCGCCTTCTCCGGGTCGGGCAGGTGGATCACCACGTACCGGGCGTGGATGAAGTCGAAGGAGGCGGGCGGGAAGTCGTCGGTGTAGACGTCGTGGCGCAGCACGCGCACGCCGTCGGCGGCGAGTTCGTCCAGGAAGGTGGTGTCGAGGTCGGTCACGGTGACCTCGGCGCCCTGTCCGGCCAGCCAGCGGGCGACCGAGCCGCCGCCCCCGCCGACCTCCAGGACCCGGTGACCAGCCTGCAGGCCGAGCGCCCGGAAGCGGTTGCGGGTGTGCTCGTCCAGGACGGACTCCAGCAGCCGCAGCCGGTGCAGTTCGGTGCCCACGGCGTGGCTGAACACCCCGTCGCGGTAGCGCTCCTCCTTCCATTCCCAGCGTTCGCCGGTGGCTCCGGCGAAGACGGACTCCGAGCCGGTCTGTACGGTCATGGGCTTCTCCTGTGCTCGCGGTTCGGGCGTACGGACGGGACGTGCGGACGGACGTGCGGGCCCGGCGTCCGACGGGGACGCCGGGCGGGGACTTCGGGCGGGCCGGGGCGGGGACTTCGGGCGGGCCGGGGCGGTCAGACGAAGGCGAGGACGCGGACCGGGCCGCCGGTCCCGCCGCGGTGCTTGGGCGCGCCGACCACGGCGACGGCGCCGAGGTCGGGCACGGTGTCGAGCCCGGCGAGGCACTCGATGGCGTACTTGCCGGCCGGCAGCAGCACCCGGTGGGTGTCCGGGTCGGCCGGGCGGGTACCGGGGTCGAGGCTGATCGAGTCGGTGCCGACGCCGACCACCGAGCGCTCGGTGACCAGGAAGTGCGCGGCCTCCACCGAGATCCCGGGGAAGCGGTAGAGCCCTTCCGCGGGGTCGAGGTTGAGGAAGGCGCCGGGGGTGTCGATCCGGTGCGCCCAGTCGTTGTCGACGGCGAGCAGCGCGCCGTCGGGGATGCGGCCGTGCCGGCTCTCCCACGTCAGCAGGTCGTCGACGGTCAGTTCGGTGACGTGGTCACGGGCGGCGCGCTCGCCGATCCGGACCACGGCCAGCGGCGCGACCAGGGTGTCGGCCGGGATCTGGTGGGTGGCCAGGCCGTCGTCGTCGAAGTGCGAGGGCGCGTCGAGGTGGGTGCCGATGTGCTCGTTGTAGGTGAGCTCGAAGGCGTTGTACTCGTGCTCGGCGAGGTTGGCGAGCCGCTTGATCTCCATCGGCTTGACGTACAGCTCGAACACCGGCCAGTCCGGGCCGACCACGTGGGTGAGGTCCCGGACGGCCCCGCGCGGCAGGCTGATCGGGGCCCTGTCCCGCGGCGGCGCCGAGACTTCGGCGGGACCGCCGGCGACGGGACCGGCGGCGGTGTGGCCGGTGGCACCGGCCACCGTCTCCGGTGAGCACATGGGATTCCCCTTCCTGGAGAACATCTATGGAAAAACAATCTCCTGAACGCGTTATGCTGGTGGCCCCGCCCGCAGAAGGAGTTCCGATGGCCACCGCCCCGCGGACGCCCCGCCTCGCCTCGCCCAGCCGGACGGACGACGGGGGCGAGCGCCGGCAGTACTTCGCGACGCTCACCCGGGAGCGCCCCGACATCGCGCTCTGCCGGGCCACCACGGTGGTCGCCCGGGCGATCGACGAGGAGCTGACCGGCGCCCGGCTGACGGTGGCCCAGCACCTGGTGCTGAAGATGCTGGACGCGGTCGGGGCCTGCTCCCAGCAGGAGTTGAGCGAGCAGCTGCGGATCGACCGCAGCGTCATGGTCGGCTGCATCGACGCCCTGGAGAGCTCCGGGCTGGTGGTCCGCGAACGCCACCCGCGCGACCGCCGCGCCTATGCCGTCACCATGACCGAGGCCGGTTCGCGGGCCCTGGCCGATGCGGAGGCGGACATCGCCCCGATGATGGACCGGGTGTTCGCCGCACTCACCGCGGAAGAGCGGGACACGCTGATCCGGCTGACCCGCAAGCTCCTCGCCGTTCAGCCGGGCGAGTGAAGCCGTGGGCGTGCCCTGCGGGTCTCCGCCGGGTCCGCCAGGACCCGCGGGACACGCCTCAGTCGACCAGCGCCTGGTTGACCAGCTGCCGCAGACGCCCGTGCAGCCGGTGCGCACTGGAGGGCATCAGCTGAGTCAGGAACAGCACCGTCAGCCGCTCCACCGGGTCCACCCAGAAGATGGTGGACGCGGCGCTGTGCCAGCCGTACTCCCCCGCGCTGGCCGGCACCCCGGCAGCCGCCGGGTCCAGCACCACCGCGAAGCCGAGCCCGAAGCCGACCCCGGCGGTGGGCATCTCGGAGAACACCGGCCGTCCGACGCTCTTCAGGTCCCCGCCGCCGGGCAGGTGGTTGCGCAGCGCGTGCCGCAGCGTGTGGCGGCCGAGCACCCGCACGCCCTGGTACTCGCCCTCGCCGAGCAGCATCTGGCTGAACCGGTGGTAGTCGGCGAGCGTGGTGACCAGTCCGGAGCTGCCGGAGAGGCAGTCCGGCTCGCGCAGCACGTCACCGCCGAAGGCGTCGTTGCGAACGGCCTTCCCGTCGGCCGGGTTGACGACGTAGAAGGCGGCCAGCCGGTCGGCCTTGTCGGCCGGGACGTGGAAGCCGGTGTCCGCCATGCCGAGCGGCCCGAGCACCCGCTCGGCCAGGAACTCGTCCAGCCGCTTGCCCGACGCGACCTCGATCACCCGCCCGAGCACGTCGCTGGAGGCGCCGTAGTTCCAGGCGGTGCCGGGCTCGAAGAGCAGCGGGAAGGAGGCCCACTTCGCCACGCACCGGGCGAGGTCGAGGCCGGGCGCGGTGGTCCACTCGAAGCCGTTGGCGGTGTAGATCTCGTCCACCGGGTGCGCCCGGTGGAAGCCGTAGGTCAGGCCGGAGGTGTGGGTGAGCAGGTGCACGATCCGGATCGGCTCGGCGGCGGGGACGGTGACCGGCCGGGAGGCCGGACCGCGCTGGTAGACCCGGACGTCGGCGAACTCCGGCAGGTAGCGGGAGACCGGGTCCTGGAGGCCGATCGCGCCCTCCTCCAGGAGCACCAGCGCGGCCACCGAGGTGACCGGCTTGGTCATCGACCAGGACCGGTAGATGGTGTCCGGGGTCTGCGGCAGGCCGTTCTCGACGTCGCGGTGCCCGTACCCGGCGAGGTGGGCGACCTTCCCGCCGCGGGTCACGGCGAGCTGCCAGCCGGGCAGCCGGCCGTCGTCCACGTAGGTCCGGAGGTACTCGTCGATCCGGCGCAGCCGCTCGGGATCCAGCCCCACCTCGGCCGGTTCGACTTCGACTTTGATCTGCGACATGGCGTCCTCTCGCGGTCGAGCGCTCTCGTCATGTTTCGAATGTTCGAAGATAGTGGAAGCATAGGAAGAATCAACTCCGCACACAAGGGCGGAACTTGAGATCCCGCGAGTTCCACCTGCCGGACTTCGAATGTTGCGCAAATTTCGAACCATTCATAGGATCCGGAAGGATTCGCACCCCCTTCCGACCCGACCGGAGCTGGAGCCCGCCCATGCCGCCCCTCGCGCTTTCCATCGACGAACTCCTCACCACCACCCGGGCGGTGCGCAAGCGACTGGACCTCACCCGCCCGGTGGAGCGCGAGCTGATCGAGGAGTGCCTGGCCCTGGCCACCCAGGCCCCCACCGGGCGCAACCGCCAGCGCTGGGACTTCATGATCGTCACCGACCCGGCCAAGCGATCCGCCATCGCCGACCTCTACCGACTCGGCCTGGTCCGCCCCCGCCAGCAGGTGGTCGGCACCGGCGTCGACCGCACCGTCGGCGACCAGCTGCGCCGGCTCCGCCTGGCCGAGAGCGCCCAGCACCTCTTCGACCACCTGCACGAGGTCCCGGTCCTGGTGATCCCCTGCGTCCGGATCGAGGGCCGGCACGAGGTCGACTCCTTCGTCGGCCAGGCCAACACCTGGGGTTCGATCATCCCGGCCACCTGGCAGTTCATGCTCGCCGCCCGCTCCCGCGGCCTCGGCACCGCCTGGACCACCCCGCACCTGCACTACGAGCGCGAGGCCGCCCAGATCCTCGGCATCCCCTACGAGACCGTCCTCCAGGCCGCGCTGATCCCGCTGGCGCACACCATCGGCACCGACTTCCGCCCCGGCCCCCGGGTCGGCACCGAGCAGATCGCCCACTGGGACGCCTGGTAGCCCCCGGCCGGGATGCCGGGCCCACCGGAGCGTTCTTGACCACCGATCAGGCCGATCTTTAGGATGACTGCCATGTTCCGGGAATGTCGAGTCAACGGCCTTACTGCCGAGGCGACTTCCGACTGCGCGACGCACCGCTGCCGCTGTCGCCCCTGAACCCTCCTCCCGCGTCCGCGCACCGAACCGCGCACCGACCTGGCGCCGGAAGAGGATCTCCTCTCATCATCACGGTTCCGCCCCGCGGTGGTGCCCCCACGCACCCCGCCGGTTCCGGCTGCCCGGAGTTCCGGAATCTCGACGGCAAGGAGAACGAACATGAGCCTGTCCCTCTACCGCTCCGCAGATCCGTCCGATCCCGCCGGCCCCACCGTCCGGGTGCTCATCTGCGCCGCCTCACCACTGCTGCGCACCGGGCTGCGCACCATCCTGCAACGCTCACCCGGACTGCAACCCCTGACCGAACTCTCCACCACCGCCAGAATCGCCCAGGCCTGCGCCGCCAAGCGCCCGGACGTGGTGGTCATCGACGCCGACATGCCCGGGATGGAGGCCTGCGAGGTCAAGAAGCTCACCACCGCCCGGGAAGCCGGGCAGCCCGGCGTCATCCTGCTCGTCCGCCCCGGCGACCCGGACCGGATGCTCGACTACCTCAGGGCGGGCGCCCGCGGCCTGGTCCTGCGCGACGGACCGGAGTCCGACATGGTGCACGCGGTCCGGGCGGTCGCCGCCGGGAACGCGCTGATCTCCCCGCCGATCACCGCCGAGGTGGTCACCGAGATGGCCCGCCGGCTGCCCGGACCACCACTGCACACCCCGCCGCTGCTCCATCTGCTCACCCCCCGCGAGCAGGAGGTGCTCACACTGATCGCGGGCGGGCTGTCCAACGCCGAGATGGCCGCCGAGCTCCACCTCAGCGAGAAGACCGTCAAGTTCCACGTCTCCAACGTGCTCGGCAAGCTGCGCGTGCGCAGCCGGGCCCAGGCGATGGTCTATGCCCGGTCGGGGCACCGGGCGGCCGTCTGAACCACCGGCCGCCCGGCGCGGCGTCACGTCTGCGGGGCCAGGGCCCGCAGCGTGTCGCGCATCCCCTCCGGTCCGGCGCCGAACTCCGGTACCGGCAGCACCGCCAGCAGCGGCGTGTCCACCCCCGCCGCCACGAACTGCGCCACCCGCTCCCGGCACTCCCCCGGGGACCCGTGGATCAGCAGGTCGTCGACCAGGCGCTCGGGCACCGCCGCGCACGCGCCGTGGAAGTCTCCCGCCGCCCACGCGGCGTGCGAGGCCGCCAGCTCCCCGCCGCGCCCCAGCCAGTCGTGGAAGCCGCCGTACGTCCGGGCGTTGAGGATCGGCCCGAGCAACTGCCGCCCCTGCCACAGGGCGTGGTCGCGGTCCTTGGTCGGGCAGACGAACAGCCGGGCCACCACCTCCTTGGTGCGGCCCGCTTCCCCCATCGCGGCCCGCACCCGCGGCACGTCCGCGGCCGCCAGGAAATTGGTCACCAGCCCGTCCGCCTCCCGTCCGGCCAGCCGCAGCATCTGCGGGCCGAGCGCGCCCATCATCACCGGCGGCACCGGGTCGGGCCGCAGCGCCGGGGTGTACCGCTCGATGGTGAAGGAGTCGAACGCGCCCTGCACCGTCCGTCCGGCCAGCGCCTGCTTCAGGAACCGCACGGTGTCGCGGACCTGGCGGTACGGGTGCTCGAACGGGATGCCGTTGATCCGGGTGACGAACGGCGGGCCGGAGGAGCCGACGCCCACCACCACCCGGCCGGGCGCGGCCTCGGCCAGCGAGGCGACCGTCATGGCGAGCAGCGCCGGCCCGCGGGTCTGCACCGGCACCACGCCGGTGCCCAGCCGCAGCGCCGGCGCCCAGGCCGCCGCGAGTGCCAGCGGGGTGAAGCCGTCGTAGCCCGCCGCCTCGCCGGTCCACACGTCGGTGTAGCCCAGGTCGGGCAGTTCCTCGACCAGTGCGCGGTGCCGGTGCAGCGGGACGCCGCGCAGGGGGAGCGTCAGACCGTAGCGGCCCACGGGCACCTCCCGGCGGTTCGCTCGCGGCGCTCACTCATCGGGTGTCCTTCCGCGGGAACGGCGGTGCGGGCCGGCCCCATTGCCTAAGATTGGATAGTACGCCAAAGTTCGAACAATCCATCACGCGACCAGGACGCCCAAGGAGCCACCATGCGCACCCCGAGCCACCCGGCCACCGACTCCATCGAGCTCGCCGGAATCTTCCACGCCCTCAGCGACCCGGCCCGTCTCTCCATCGTGACCGGCCTGGCCGAGGTCGACGAGCGGTGTTGCAGCGATCTGGACGTCCCCCTGTCCAAGTCGACCCTCTCGCACCACCTCAAGGTGCTGCGCGAGGCCGGCGTCACCACCACCCGGGTCGAGGGCACCCGCCGGCTGATGTCGCTGCGCCGGGACGACCTCGACCTGCGCTTCCCCGGTCTGCTGGACGCCGTGCTGAACGCCGCGACCCGTGAGCCCGCCGACGCCCACTGATTCTCCCCGACACTCCCGGGGCCGCTCTTCGGCCGTACGACCGGTCTGCGCCCCGGCCTTTGGACCTGAATCGGCCCCGCGCGGCCCCACCGGGCGCGCCGATGGCCCAGGCTGGCCGCGTTCCCCTGTCCGCAGCCCGTACTGGAGTCCGCCGTGCCCGTCGACACCCGCGCCCACGAGACCGCCGCCCGCGCCGCCCTCGACGCCTTCCTCGACGCCCTCAACAGCCGCGATCCGGCGGCCTGGGCGGAGACCCTGCACTACCCGCACGTCCGGGTGCACGAGGGCGAGGTGACGGTCTGGGAGGACCGGGCCGGCTACGTCGAGCGCTCCGCCCCCGAGCTGGCCCGGCTGGTCGGCTCCGGCTGGGCCCGCAGCGGCTGGGAGAGCGTCGAGCTGAGCCAGTCCTCCCCCGACCAGGTGCACGCCCTGGTCCGCTTCGCCCGCTACGACGCGGCCGGGGAGCGCACCGGTGCCTTCGACTCGGTCTACGTGCTCACCCGGCGCTCCGACCGCTGGGGCGTGCTCGCCCGGATCGGCTTCCAGACCGTCTGACCCCGCCCCCGGCCCTGGAACGCCCCGGACACGACGGCGGGGCCGGCCGGGAAGTCCCGGAC
>NZ_JBHVFE010000435.1:0-7708 GCF_042801945.1 Kitasatospora sp. NPDC057542 | reverse complement strand
ATGAACGTCCACTGCTCGTCGGTGAGTTGCCTACGTGTCACACGCAACGTCCTACCGGATCCCGCTTTCGAGCAAGCACGAAACCGCAATATTGATCACGACATCACACAGGCCCTAGGGCGTCGGGCTGAGGGGACGGGCCGGGGACCGGAAGTAGGCGGCGGGTCGGGGCACGGTGCAGGTGGGTGGCCTCGGTAGTGACTGTTTGCCAAAGGGCAGGCAGGGAGATCGCGGCCGCGTCCACCGTTTCAGTCTCCCCTCTTTGCGGCATGTCCGCGGCCGTCAGGCACTGGCCAAGGCCGAGGTCATTGCGCAGCCGGCGAAGGGCGGCTTGCTCCACCAGGTATGCCTCGGCGCCGCTGTCGCAGTGGAGAACTTGGATGACCTCCCAGCCGTGGCGCCGGTGGACCGCGAGCCGGTCGGTGCGGGCGTTTACCCCGGTGATGCCGATCTTGTGGGCGCCCAGCTCCCGGTGTGTGATCGCGTACAGGACGGCGGGTCCGGCGAAGTCGAAGCCGGCCGTCCTCGCCCCGCTTCGAACACCTCCTACGTCAGTGTGATGGCGGAGTCGGACGTGGCGCACCTGGACGCGGTCGGCCGTGGATGATCTCCACAGCACCGCGAGAGCGGGTTTGGGTTGGATGGTGAAGGCGGTGGTTTCGCTGTAGGGCGTGTTGGTGGTGAGGTAGTGGTGGAGGCAGCCGAGGAAGCGGTCGTAGAGGTTGCACTGGGCGGAGGCGTGGCGGTCGCAGGCCATGCACCGGCGGTCGTAGTCGGCTCTGGCGTCTGGTGACGCGGTGAGGGAGGCGAAGGCCCAGAGATAGCCGACCGCGGCCAGACGCTGGTTCTTGCCCGGCGGACCATGACCGCGTGTCTCTGCCGGAGGCTCGCGTGATCGGTGCTGATCCGGCGTAGGCCGTGAGGGGGCCGAGGTCGAGTTCCAGGTGGATTCCTGGCGCGTACGGGCGAAGAATTCAATGCGCTGAGCGAAATATATCCTGGATGCGCATTTTGCGCCTTGAAATGATTTTGCGGAATACGGCCCGTACCATAGGCTCCCCCGTCATGAGCGACACCCCTGCAAAGCGCCACTGGCGCACGACCCTATTCCTCTGGGTCGGCCTTCCCTTCATCGCCGTCCTCGGCATCACCAAGGCCGCACCCGACCTCGTGCCGGCCTGGCAGGCGCAGAGCGGCAGCGGGGTCGTCGGAACGTTCACCGCCGCCCGCACGACCTGCAGCCACGGGTCCTGTGACTTCTACGGGACTTGGACGTCGGCGGATGGCGCCACCGTCCGCACGGACATCCTCCTGTACGACGAACCGGATTCCCTGCAGATCGGCGGAACGGCCACGGCGCTGGATTCCGGCGCCCACGGCGGCGTTTTTGGCACAGGGGGCGGCTCCTCCTACCTGTTGGTGACGGCCTTTGCCGTCGGCGGTGTAGCGGCGGCAATTGCCTGGCCGGTTTTTCTCTGGCGCACCTGGCGTGATTGGCGCAAGCGCCAGAATCCCTCGCCGAAGGCCGCTGAGGCAACCGCCTGACCCGGGGCTCGGCGCAGGCCGGGCAGACCCGGGCTATGACGCGACGAGGCCCCGCCGACCGGACCGACAGACGTACGTCGCGTCGGCCGTTGGCTGACGGATCTCATCGCGACAGATGCGATCTCGCGTACCGCCCGCCGCTGCGCCGGGTGCGCCACTACGCTCGCCCCCGGGGTTTCAGGGGCGCGCTGACGGGGGTGGCTGCGGGGCGTGGCTGCGGGGCGTGGCCGGTGCTCGGGGTGCTGGCAGCGGTGGTGGTCGTGGACGGGGCGCTACTGACGGCAGCCTTCTCCACCCAGCCGACTCCCCCGGGGGCAGCGACTACAGCACGGTGATGAGTTGGGCTTCCTTGCCCGATTACCGGCCGCTTCGACGTCACCGGCGCCTGGTGTGCCTGGCCGGCGTCGCCGTCATCATGTACGCCCCGCGCGGGCACTGACCGGCTTCGTCCCAAACCCGAAGCAGGGCCGCACGTGGCGACCCGGCAGGTCAGGCCGCGATGGCCAGTTCGAGCTTGGGCGGGACAGGGAAGGCAGTGGTCTCGCTGTAGGGCGTGCCGGTGGCGAGGCAGTGGTGGAGGCAGCCGAGGAGCCGGTTGTAGAGGTTGCGCTGGGCGGAGCTGTGGCGGTCGCCGGCCTTGCGCCGGCGATCGTAGTGGGCCCTGGCGCCGGTCGACGCGGTGAGCGAGGCGAAGGCCCAGACGTAGCCGACCGCGGCCAGGCGCTGGTTCTTCACCCGGCGGACCATGACCGCGTGGCTCTTTCCGGAGGCGCGGGTGACTGGCGCTGATCCGGCGTAGGCCTTGAGCGCCTTGGCGTCGGCGAAGCGGGTGCGGTCGTCGCCGATCTCGGCGAGGACCCGGGCGCCGCTGAGTGCGTCGAGGCCGGGGAAGCTGGTGATGATCGCGGCGTCGGGGTGCTGCTCGAACAGCTCGACCGAGGCTTCGGCGAGGTCGTCCGCAGTGGTGCAGGCGGCCTCGAATTTGCCCAGCAGGGCCAGGGCCTGGCGGCCCATCGCCTGCTCGACAAGCGGGAGTTGGCGCATCTGCGCAAGGCGGAGGGCGGCGTGCAGGCGCTCGACCTCGGCGTCGATTCCGCGCTGGCGGCCTGCGCGCTTGAGCACCGCCTTCAGCTGGGCGCGGGTGAGTCGGGCGGCCTGGCCGGGAGTCGGTGCGGTGGCCAGCAGGGTGCGGGCCAGCGGCGCGGTGAGTCCGCCGGTGATCGGCTGGACGGCGGCGAGGTAGCCGGGGAAGTACTCGCGCAGGTGGGAGCGGAGCTTGTTGCCGGCCTGGGTGCGGTCCCAGACGGCGTCCTGCTGGGCGCGGGCGAGGACGGCGACGGCCTGGGCGAGTTCGCTGTCTGCCGGCAGCGTGCGGTGGGCGTCCGCGTCGGTGCGCAGGAGGTTCGCCAGTACCATCGCGTCGAGGTGGTCGGACTTCTTTCGGGCCACGGTGTGGCGCTCGCGGTAGCGGGCGGCGGCCATCGGGTTGACGGCGTAGACGGGGCGGCCGGTGGACCGCAGGCGACCAGTGACGCCGCCGCGCCACGTCGCCGGCCATCGAGCTGTAGCACCACCCTCCAGCGGCCTCGACCGCACCGGCACCACCCGGCTCCGGCTGCGCTTCGCGGCCCCGCAGGCCGCGACGGCATAGCTCTTCCTCGTCACCACGGTCGAGTACCGGTAGGCACGCCGGGAAGGACCGGTCCGGCACCGCACGGGGGCGGTGCCGGACCGGTCCTTTCGGCCTGGTGTCAGCGCTTGGGGCAGGCGGCCTGGGTGACCTTGCCGGCCTTGTCGCCGGTGGTCGCGGGGTCCAGGGTCAGGCACCGGCCGGTCCACTGGTTGATGAAGTAGTAGCCGCGCGAGTTGCCGTTGCTGTCGATGTTGGTCGGCATGACGTTCCACAGCTGGTTGCCGGAGGACCACTGGGTCTCGCACGGCCACCAGAACAACTGCGTGCCGTCGCCGGGCGGTGTGCCGTTGTTGTAGGGGACGGTCAGGCAGGAGCCGTTGCCCGCCTTGATCCAGTAGTAGCCCTTGCCGTCGTAGTTCGGCTTGGTGGCCGTCCACTGGTGGCTGCTGGGCGCCGGGTTCGCGCAGGCCCGCTGCGTGACCAGGCCGCCGGAGCCGTCGGGGAACTCGTCACCGCGCACCATGCACCGGTTGCTGTTGTAGGTGCTGACGTACTGCTTGGAGTCGGTGACGACCCACACCGCCGGGTCGGGCTCGAAGACGTAGTTGTCGCGGTTGAGCTCATCGACCACGGACAGCGGGGTGTTGCCCGACTTGTCGGAGAGCTGGTAGTGGTCCACCGCGACGAAGTTCGGGTTGCGGCCCGCGGCGGGCCGGCAGGACTTCTCGATGCGGCTCTTGAGCTGGGACCCGTTGTCGATCTTGGCGTAGGCCTCCGGGTCGAGGTTGTCCGAGCTGAACTGGTTCATGGTGAACAGCGGGGTCAGGTTGCTCGTCCCCGGCATGGGGTTCTGGTTCAGTGGCTGGCTCTCCCCGCGCGGCTCGCAGCCGTACGGCTGCCCCAGGCCGTAGCTGTACCGGTTCTCCACGGTGTGCGTCCAGGTGTTCATCAGCGTGCCGGAGCCGACCGCCTGGTCACTCCAGCTGTCCTGGAAGATCACGAGGCGCTGGTTGGCGGCGACCATGTCGCGCAGGCGGGGCCAGTTGCTGCTGAAGATGCCCCAGTCGTTCTGGTTGAAGAGCAGCTTGCCGGCGCCCTTGGCGTCCAGCATGTCGGTGATCGTCTTGCTGAGCGTCTGCGGGCTGGCGTAGTTCTCCAGGAAGACCGTCACCACCTCCTGCGGGTTCTTCTGCAGGAAGTTCACGATGGTCAGGAGCCCCGACTTGAACTCCTCGTAGCACAGAGACGTACTGCCGTGGCACATCTCGACGGGCGCGGTGCCCTTGGGGTCCCAGGTGTCGAGCATCAGCCCCCGCACGCCGCCCTCGAGCTGCTGCTGGATGCTCTGCGACTGGTTCGGCGGAACGGGGAACCCGTTCCAGTTGTTGGCGTAGGCGTTGTGCGACGTCACCCACGACCACTGGTGGTAGCGCGCGTTCCCGTACTTGCTGCTCGCCGCCGTCGCGCCCGTGGGTGCCGTCAGCATCGAGGCCAGGGCGAGGAGTGGGATCACCGGCAGGGCGAACAGGCGCAGCAGGCGAGCACGGCGGTCGGTGCCCCGACGGGGCACGGCACCACTGGTTCTCATTGTGAAGTTCCCTGGTGGAAAGCGGCCGTCGGCGTCCGCGGGAGCGGTACGCCAAAGACCGGAGGTCTGGAGGTTCCCCCGAGCCCGCCGGGCGGGCCGCACACGGGAGGGCGGCACAGCGGCGACGGACCGGCCCGGCGGGGGTTGGTCGGGCCCCCGTCCGGGTCGCCCTCAGCTAACCGTGCCGGGCCGGTGGCGGACCAGGCGGTTCCACCGGCAGAAGTACCGTCCGGCATACTTCTGCCGGACGGAATCGGCGGACCGGCCACCCCGCGCGCGGCACCGGGGACACAGCAGCCATGGGGACGGACACACCGGCCACCGGCGGGTTCGGCGCACGCCTGCTCCGCCTGCGCACCGGCGCCAAACTGAGTCAGGAGGCGCTGGCGCACGTCGCCGGGTGAGCGTGCGGGCCCTGTCCCAGGCCCGGCTGGCCGCTGATGAGAACGGCTGGTTGAGCCGCGCGGACGTCTGCCCGGGATCTCCGTCCCGGCCTGTGGCGGACCCGGGGTCCAGGTGCTGGATCGCGGCCTGACCCGGGTGCATCACTGCAAAGTAGCGGGAATTACCGGTTGTCACTACCGAAAGTGCGCCAGAGTCGAAGACCGTACAGACCCATCTTCAGCGGACTTCTAACTGTCGGCCAGCGGGGCCAGGGTGCCGGGGTAGAGGTATTCCTTCGGGGGGATCGTCGTGCTGTGGGCCCAGGCGTCGAAGAAGCCCTTGAGGTCCTTGCCGGACACCTTCGCGGCCAGGGCCTCGAACTGCGGGAAGGAGGCGTTGCCGTAGGCGTGGTCGGCGGTCCAGCGCTTGAGGGTGCCGAAGAACGCGTCGTCTCCGACGGTGCGCCGCAGGGCGTGCATCATCAGGGAGCCCTTGAAGTAGAGGGCCGGGGCGAGCTCGTTGCCCTGGCCGGGGTCGTACAGCTTGGTGGACCAGTACGCCGGGTTGTTCCTGTTCTCTTCGATGTTGCGGGCGTAGAACGTGGTGTCGAGGTTCGAGCCCTTGTGTTCCTCCCACAGCTGGTTGGCGTACTGGGCGACGCATTCGGCGATGCAGCCGTCGCGCCAGTCGGTGAACGAGACGCTGTCGCCGAACCACTGGTGGGTGATCTCGTGGACCGCCGCGGCGTCCCAGAAGTAGTTGGTGTAGGTGGGTCGGCTCTGGGTCTCCAGGTCCGGCGCGCCCGTACCCGACTCCTTGGGCCAGCTGCGGACGATGGCACCCGCGGAGGAGAACGGGTACGGGCCGAACTTCGAGGCCAGGAAGGCGAGGATCTCCGGCTGCTGGGCCTCGGTCGCCTTGGCCGTCTCGTCGATCGGCACGTCCGGGCCGTAGGCCGTGATGACCGGTGTCCCGTCGGGCAGCTCCGAGCGGTGGACGGTGAACTTGTCGATGGCGACCGTGCTGAGGTAGGTCGCCATCGGCTTGTCCTCGCGCCAGCGGAAGGTCGTCGAACCGCCCGCGCTGGTGGTCGGACCGGGCCGGCCGTTGCCGATGGCCGTCCAGCCGTCGGGGACGGTCGCGGTGAGCGAGAAGGTGGCCTTGTCGGACGGGTGGTCGTTGGAAGGGAACCAGGAGGTTGCGGAGTGCGGCTCGCCCATCGCGTTGACGCCGCCGGACACCAGCAGGTGCCAGCCCTCGGGGTCGGGCTTGCCCGCGTACACCACCCGCACCGCGAAAGTGGCGCCGCCGGACACCCGGCGGGCGGGTTCGATGTCCAGCTTGTGCGCGCCGGAGCGGGAGAACGACTTCGCCGGGGTGCCGTTCACGGTGACGGAGGCGACCTGGAAGCCCTTGAGGTCCAAGGAGAGGCGGTCCAGCGACCGCAGGGCCCGGGCGGTGACGGTTGTGTCGCCCTTCAACAGGCCGGGCTGCGCCGGATCGTAGGCGATCCGGACGTCGTAGTTCGCCACGTCGTAGCCGGCGTTGCCGTCGTCGGGGAAGTAGGGGTCGCCGGCCCCGGCCGCTCCCGCGGGGACGGTGGCCAGGGCGACGCCGAGGACGGTGGCGGCCGCCACCAGGGTGGCGGCCTTGCGGCGGTGGTGGCTCGGTGGTGTGCGCATCTGCGGCTCCTGGGGACGGGTGGTCAGGACCGGACGGGGGAGGAGGTGGTGGCGGGGGTGGCGGGTGTCTTGGTGGCGAACTGCCACACCACGCCGATCAGGGCGTTGGTGCTGGTCGCCTGCGTCGCGGGGTCGACGTTGGCGAGGTTGTCGCATGCGCTGTGGAGGCAGTCCGAGACGCCGCTGCTGAACCCGGACGACGGGATGCCGGCGTCCCCGAACGACTGGGTGTCGGAGCTGTCCAGCGGGATGTCGAACGTGGCGAGGCCCCGGGCGCCGAACCAGTTCTCGAAGGCCTGGAAGGCCGCGGTCTCACCGTTCTTCGCGTCCTTCACCACAAGGTACTGCTGGAGGTTCCTGCTGCCCGCCTGGTCGAGGTTGAGGTACAGGTCGATGGCCTTGCGGTCGGCGGTGGAAAGGTTCTTGACGTAGTCCGCCGAGCCGGCCATCCCCAGCTCCTCCGCTCCCCACCAGGCGAAGCGCAGGTGCCGCTCGGGCTTCAGCTTGGCCTTGGCCACCTGCAGGGCGGTGGTCAGGACGGCCGCCGAGCCGGAGCCGTTGTCGTTGATCCCCGGGCCCATCGGGACGCTGTCCAGGTGGGCGCCGGAGAGCAGTACGTGGTTCGGGTCGCCGCCCGGCCAGTCGGCGATCAGGTTGTAGCCGTCCTTGCCGTCGTGGGAGAAGTGGCGCAGCTGCGTCCGGAAGCCGGCCCGGTCCAGGGCCTGCTTCACGTACGCCACCGACTCCGCGTACCCCCGGGTGCCGTGCGCGCGGTTGCCGCCGTTGCGGTCCGCGATCCGTTGCAGGGCCTGGAGGTGCGGCATCACCTCCACCGCCGTGACGGTGGGCGCGGCGGGGGCCGGCCCGTTCGGGGCC
>NZ_JBHVFE010000434.1:0-7721 GCF_042801945.1 Kitasatospora sp. NPDC057542 | reverse complement strand
CGACCGATGCGCGACGCCCGCCCGTCACGGGCCCGTCCGATCAGCCCAGCAGCGCGGCCAGTTCGGCCACCGACCCGAGCACGTGGGTCGCGCCGTCGGCCCGCAGGCGGGCCTCGTCGTGGGCGCCGGTGAGGACGCCGGCGACGACCGAGGCGCCGGCCCGGGTGCCGGTCAGCATGTCGTAGCCGGTGTCGCCGGCGACGGCGATCCGGCGGACCGAGTCGGTACCGGTGCGCAGCAGGGCGGTGAGTGCGAGGTCGGGGTACGGGCGGCCGCGGCCGGCCTCGGCGGGGCAGAGGGTCAGGTCGGCGATGGACTGCCAGCCGAGGGCGTCCAGGATGCGGTCCTGGGTGGCTCGGGAGAAGCCGGTGGTGAGGACCACCTTGCGGCCCTGGCCGCGCAGTTCGGCGATGGCCTCGGCGGCGCCGGGAAGCGCGGCGCAGTGACCGGCGTCGACCAGGTCGTGGTAGGCGGCCTCGAAGGCGGTGTTGGCCCGCTGCGCCTTCTCCTCCTCGCCGAACAGGTGACGGAAGACGGAGATCTTGGACTCGCCCATGGTGGCCCGAACGTGGGCCAGCATCGGGTCGAACTCCGGGCTGCCGGCCTCGACGCCGAGCGCCGCGGCGGCCGCGGTGAAGGCCTGCTCGACGAGGCCGTCGTCGGCGACGGTGGTGCCGGCCATGTCGAGCACGACCAGGTGGATGTCGGTGGTCACGACAACGCTCCTTACAGGTTGGCGAGTTCGGCGGTGGTCTCGGCGATGGCGGGCGAGCAGGTCATGCCGCGCCCGCCCGGGCCGGTGACCAGCCAGACGCCGTCGCGCACGCGCTCGCGGTGGACGACCCGGGTGGAGTCGACGCACTGGGCGTACACCCCGGCCCAGCGGCGGCGGATCCGCGGCATCGGGCGGCCGAGCAGTTCCTCGACGACGCCCACCAGGTGGTCGTACGGGTCCTCGACGACGTCGAAGCCGAACGGCTGGTCGTACTCGTGGGTGTCGCCGATGGTCAGGCCGCCGTCGCGGCGCTGGACCATCAGCAGCTGCATCTTGTGCTCGGCGGCGACCGGCGGCTGCGGCTGGGTCTCGCGCAGCCGGTCCAGGGCGGTGCCGGTGAAGGCGGGGTAGTAGCGGAAGCTGTCACCGTCGGCGACGGAGGTGGTCAGGGTCTCGCCGAGCGGGTCGGTCTGCATCATCTGGAGGCGGACCCGGCGTACGGGCAGGGCGGGGGCGAGTTCACGGACCAGGCCGCCGAGCCAGGCGCCGGTGCAGAGGATCACCAGGTCGCCGGTGTGGACGTCGCCGTGGTCGTCGCGGACGGCGTTCTCGCCGACCACCTCGCGCACCTCGCGCCCGGGCAGGAAGGTGTACCGGCCGGTGGACTCCAGGTACCCGCGCAGCGCGCGCTGGGCGGTGCGGGGCTCGACGGCGGCGTCGCGCTCGCACCACAGGGCGCCGAGCAGCTTGCCGCGCAGGGCCGGGTTGACGGCGCGGGTCTCGTCCGGGTCGAGCAGCCGGTAGCCGCGGGCGGCGGCGTCCGGCAGGGTCAGGGCCTGCTCGGCGACGGCGCGTTCGGCCTCGGTGCGGATGGCGGTGAGCGATCCGTTGGCCCGGAAGCCGAGGTCCGGGACGCGGGCGCCGATGGCCTCCCACAGTTCGCGGGCGCGCAGCGCGGTGTCCAGCTCCTCGCCCTGCGCCCGGCCGCTGACCCAGACCAGGCCGAAGTTGCGCACCGAGGCGCCGCGCGCCTCGGCCTCGCGCTCCAGGTGGACGACCTCGTGGCCGCGCTCGACGGCCTGCCAGGCGTGCATGGTGCCCAGCACGCCTGCTCCTACGACGATGACTCTCATGCGGCCAGGCTGGTGCGCCCAGGTGTCCGAGGGGCGTCGCACTGCGGTCCCGCAGATGAACCACCCGAAAAGTTGTACAGACAACCTGACGGTCATCGTGACCGACTACGACCGCACCACCCGCGCCCGCAGGTAGTTGCGCCGGCCGAAGTTCGGCTCGTCCACCGCCGTCAGCCCCTCCACCTGGAACCGGTACAACGCCGCCGCCCCGCCCCCGGTGAGGAACTGCCGCCGGACCTCCTCGTCCTGCGCGAAGGCCGGGTAGCGTCCCTGGTAGGCGGCCAGCGCCGCCTCGGCCTGCCGCCCCCAGGCCTCGCTCGCGCTGCCGGTCAGCTGGAGGCCGCGCAGCTGTTCACCGAAGACCGGCGGCGGCAGGAAGACCGTGGCGGCGGCCCGGGCCTCCTCGGTCAGGTGGTGGCTGTGCCGGGTGGAGCGCTCGCTGACGAAGTAGAGGACGAGGTCGTCGTCGTACGCGAAGAAGGCCAGATTGGCGTGCGGGCCGTGCTCGTGGCCCGCGGTGGCGAGGGTGAGCACCATGGCCTCGGCCAGCAGCCCCTCGACGCCCTTGTGCAGCAGGTCGCCCGGCCAGTCCCCCTGCGTGATGTCGAGTCGGTACGGCATTCGGCACTCCCTTCGCCGGCACGCCCGGCGCCCTCGCGCCCGAGCACGACTGAGCCGGGCGGGCGCCCCCCCCTGGGGAGGCCCCACGCCCGGCTCACATGCTCCACCCGCCGTCCGAAACCGGACAAGGGGGCAGGCGGACCAACCACGTGACGACGGCGGAGGTCAGTGCCGCCGCGCGGAGTACGACGGGTACCCGTGGCTGACCACCGGCAGCTCGCCGGGCCCGAGCAGCGGCCGCAGCGCGCTCGCCCGCATCCGGTCCACCAGCGGCCCGCAGCGTCCGGCGAGCGGCGCCAGCACCACCGCGACCAGCAGCCCGACCAGCGCGCCCGCCGCCACGTCGTGCGGGTAGTGCACGCCGACCCAGACCCGGGAGACGGCCATCAGCACCGCGAACAGGCCGGCCACCCAGCCGAGCCGCCGGTTGACGAACCAGAGCGAGGCGGCTGCGGCGAAGGCGATCACCGAGTGGTTGCTCGGGAAGGACCAGTCCCCCGCGGCCGGGCAGGTCTCCAGCGCGACGCTGCCGGGGATCTGCGCGCAGGGCCGCAGTTCCTCGACCCCACCCTTGAGCACCGAGTTGACGCCGTACGCGAGGACCACGATCACCGGCGAGGCCAGCACCCTGGCCATCACCGTCGAGTCCGCGCCGCGTGCCCGCCACCACGCGTAGACCATGAAGACCGCGAACAGTCCGAGGCCGAGCGCCGACCAGACCTTGATCAGCTCGTCCAGCCAGTGCGGGGCCGACTGGGCCCAGCCGTTGACCCGGGTGTACAGGTCGCCGTCGATGCCGCTGCCGTCGTACACGGCGAGCGCCCGTGAAGGCATCACGCGTCACCTCCGTGACGTCGCGCCTGACGGGCGCGGAACAGTTCGAGAACAATGGGGAGCACGGAGATAACTACTACCAGACCGATGATCGGCAGCAGATATCCGTCGATTCCGGGAATGGACGAGCCGAGCCCGTACCCGGCGAACACCACGCCGACCGTCCAGACCGCGCCTCCGGCCACCTGCCAGAGGGTGAACGAGCGGACCGGCACTTCGAGTACGCCGCAGAGCGGATTGAGCACCGTACGGACCACCGGGATGAACCGGGCGAGCACGATCGCCTTGCCGTGGCCGTACTTGGCCAGCAGTTCCTCGGCCCGCGCCACGCCGTCCAGCAGGCTCCTGCGCCGACTGCGCCGCAGCAGCGCCCGGCCGCCGCGCCGGCCGATCAGGTAGCCGACCTGGGCTCCGACGAGCGCGCCGGCCAGGGCGGCGGGCAGCACCTGCCACAGCTCCAGCTGCGGCCCCTGGGTGGCGCCGGGCACGCAGAGCAGTCCGGCGGTGAACAGCAGCGAGTCGCCGGGCAGGAAGAAGCCCACCAGCAGGCCGGTCTCGGCGAACAGCACCACGGCGATGCCGAGCGCGCCGAAGGCGGCGAGCAGTGAGGATGCGTCCAGCGGGTTCACCGCGAGGTGAACGGCCGGATCGGCGAGGAACTGGAGCAAGGCCGACGGACCTCCCGTACGTTGGGGGGGCGGTTCACACGGGAACCCGCCCGAACCGTCTACAGTTCCGTAGACGGTCTACATGACTGTAGACGAAAGTTGGAGGAAGCGCCGCCATGCCCGACGTACCGTCCGCCCGCCGGCCCGCCGGGGAGCTGGAGGCCGAGGTGCTGGCCGCCCTCTGGTCCGCCCGACAGCCGATGACGCCGCAGGACGTCCAGGCCGCGCTCGGTGGGGACCTCGCCCGCACCACCGTCGCGACGATCCTGGCCCGGCTGTTCGACAAGGGGACGGTCGTGCGCACCCGGGCCGGCCGGG
The DNA here is from genome assembly GCF_042801945.1 of Kitasatospora sp. NPDC057542. Lineage (NCBI taxonomy): Bacteria > Bacillati > Actinomycetota > Actinomycetes > Kitasatosporales > Streptomycetaceae > Kitasatospora > Kitasatospora sp. NPDC057542. Next base: position 3,432 of record NZ_JBHVFE010000434.1, on the reverse strand, counting down.
CCTACGCCTACACCCCGACCGTCCAGGACACCGCGGGGCTCGCCGCCCGCCGGATGCACACCGAGCTCGGCCGCGAGGCCGACCGCTCCACCGTGCTGGCCCGCTTCGTCTCCGACCTCTCCGCCGAGGACGAGCGGCTGCTGCGCGAACTGCTCGGCGACGGCGCCCCGGAGGCGGACGCCGTGAGGCCGGACACTGCGGGGCCGGACGCGCCGGGAGCGGCCGGCCGATGATGCTCGCCGTCTGGGTCCCGCTGCTGCTGCCCTTCCTGGCCGCCCCGCCGGCCCGTCGCCTCGCCGAGGCGCTGCCGCCGCGCGCCGCCGCCTGGATGCTGGCCGGCAGCGCCGCCGTCCTGGCCGGCGGCACCCTCTGCTCGCTCGGCCTGCTGGCCACCGACGGTCTGCTCCAGCTCCCGCCGGTCGCGGCCCTCGGCCACCTCTCGCTGCCATGGCTCACCGCGGCCGCGCCCGACGCACCGTTCGCGGCCGCGCTGGCCGCCCTGGCGCTCCTCGCGCTCGGCGCGCTGGCGGTGCGCACCGCCCGCCGGCGGCTGCGGGAGCTGCGCACCGCCCGGGCCGCGCTCCCGGCCCACGAGCACCGCGCGGCGCCCTGCGGCGAGCTCCGTACGGAGCCGTTCGACGGCCACCCCGCGGACCATGCCGACGGTCACCGTACGGACCGACCCGGCACCCACCGGCCGGACCGCGCCCCCTCCTCTGCCCGGCATTCGGACATGCGCCCCCCAGGCGCCTCCGTGCGCCGGTCACGCACCCCGGCGTGGCTGACCGCCCTGCTCCGGCCCACCGCGCTGCTCCGGCCCGCCGACCACCCGCTCACCGTCCTCGACGACGAGTGCGCCGACGCCTTCGCCCTGCCCGGGCGCCTGGGCCTCCCCGGCAGGCCGGGCGAACCCGGCCGGATCGTGGTCACCTCCGGCATGCTGCGTGCCCTCACCGCTCCCGAACGCTCCGCCCTGCTCGCGCACGAACGGGCCCACCTGACCGCCCGCCACCACCTCTTTCTCTCCCTCGCCGAGCACGCCGCCGGCGTCCACCCGGCACTCCGCCCGCTGCGAGCGCCCCTCGGGTACCACCTGGAGCGCTGGGCCGACGAGGTGGCAGCGGCCCGGGTCGGCGACCGTGCCGTGACCGCCCGCGCGGTCGGCCGGGCCGCCCTGGCCGCGAGCCGTTCCCCCTGGCCGGCCCGCCCCCGGCTGGTGCCTGCCGCCCACTCCGGCCCGGTCCCGCGCCGGGTCGCCGCACTGCTCCAGCCCCGCCCGGCCACCGCCCCCGGCACCTGGCGTCGGGCCGCCGCCGTGGCCCTGGCCGCCTGCCTGACGCTGAGCACCGCCGCCACCCTGCAGGCCACCGCCGACCTGCACCACACCGTGGAGGCGGCCCAGCAGGGCTCCGGCGCCCAGCGCTGACCCCGCCCGGATGCGGGCCCGCCCTCGAACGCCCACCGGGCGTCCCGGGGCCGGGGCCGCATCCGTACCGTCCGGTTTGCCGACTTGCCGGACCCCATCCCCAGCGGCCCACCGCACCCGTACGCTTTCGTCAGCGCGTCGGCCCCGACGCGTCCTCGAACGGCGGCGAGGAGCAACGCGAGTGCGGCAGACCGGACGGCAGTCCCGACGACCAGAGCGCCGCACCCCGCCGACCGCGGCGGAGCTGGCCAAGGTCCACGACCGCACCCTCGCCGACGCCGCCGCCCGGGAACTGGCCGCTCCCGCCCTCACCGAGCAGGCCGGCGGCCCCGGCCTGCTCGAACCCCGCCCCGAGATCGGCGACTCCTGGGCCCGGCTGCGCCGCCTCGGCCTCGACCCCGACACCGGCGCCGCCGCCGTCCTGCTGGGCCCCGGCGAAATCGAACAGCGCCGACGCACCAGCGGGCTCGACACCGTCCTGCCGGTGCTGCGCGAGACCCTGCTGGAGGTGGGCGGCGCGGCCCCGCTGCTGCTGGCCGTCGCCGACGCCGAGGGCCACGTGCTCTGGCAGGAGGGCGAGCGCGGTCTGCGCCGCAGCGCCGACCGGATCGGCTTCACCACCGGCGCCCGCTGGATCGAGGAGAGCGTCGGCACCAACGGCATCGCGGTCGCCCTGCGCACCCGGCGCCCGATGCACGTCCACTCCGCCGAGCACTACCTGCGCAGCCACCACTCCTGGACCTGCGTGGCCGCGCCGGTGCGCGACCCCGGCACCGGACAGCTGGTCGGTGCCGTCAACCTGAGCGGCCCGGCGCACAGCGTCCGCCCGTACCTGCTCCAGCTCACCGCCACCGCCGCCCGGCTCGCCGAGACCGAGCTGCGCGCCCACCGGCTGGAGGCGCTGCACCAGCTGCGCGCCCTGGCCGCCCCGCTGCTCGCCCGGGTCGGCGGCCCGGCGCTGGTGGTGGACGCGGCCGGCTGGACCGCCGCCGCGGCCGGGCTGCCGCCGCCCAGCCGGCTGCGGGTGCCCAGCGAGGGCTGGGCACCGGCCACCGTGCACTGGGTGCCGGGCCTCGGCGAGTGTGCGCTGGAGCCGCTCGCCGACGGCTGGCTGGTGCGCCCCGTCCGACCGCCCGAGGAGGACGGCGCCGGCACGGTGACCGCCGAACAGGCCGAGGGCGCCCACCTCCGGCTCGACCTGCGCCGCCCGGACCGCGCCGAGCTGTCCGTCCGGGGCGCCGCCGACAGCTGGTCGCACCCGCTCAGCCCGCGCCACGCCGAACTGCTGCTCCTGCTCGCCACCGGACGCGAGGGCAGCACCGCCGCCCAGCTCGCCGAGGCGCTGTTCGGTGACGCGGGCCGAACGGTGACGGTCCGTGCCGAGCTGTCCCGGCTGCGCCGCTACCTGGGCGGGCTGCTGGCCCACCGGCCCTACCGGATCGCCGAGTCGGTGCTGGTCACCGTGGACGGGCCGGACGACCCGTACGACCTGCTGCCCGCTTCCTCGGCCCCGGCCGTCCGACGGCTGCGGGCCGCACTGGCCGCGGGGACGGCCCGGCTGCCCGGCGCGCCGTCACTCCCACCGCCGTGCGCCGCCGCGCCGCCGGAGCGTCGCTGACGCCCCGCCCTCAGCCGTCCGCGAGCAGTGCGGCCAGCTCGGCGTCGGTGGGGCCGCAGCGGCGCTCCTGGCGCTCGGAGACCAGCGCGTAGGTGCGGTCCAGCCAGGCCTGCACCCGGGGCCTGGAGGCTTCCAGCAGTGCGCTGCCGTGCGGGGATTCGAGCGCCAGGTGCACCGTCGCGCCGTGGCACGGGCAGTACGCCGGCCACAGTTTGACGTCGCCCTGGCCGCTCAGCGTGCGCAGGCCGTCGCGCAGCAGTTCGCGCGAGAACACCCAGTCGGCCTCGTCCGGCCGCCCCAGGTGGAAGGTCAGCAGCACCTCGTACGGGCGCGCGGCGTCGAACCGCAGCCTGGTGCGCACCTCGCCGACCACGTCCTCGCCCAGCGA
>NZ_JBHVFE010000433.1:0-7796 GCF_042801945.1 Kitasatospora sp. NPDC057542 | reverse complement strand
GCCTCAGAATCCGTCCGGGTTCCAGGCGGCGAGCGGGGTGCGCAGCAGCAGGTCGGCAGCGGCCGCCGCGCCGGGGCGCGACTCGGTGACCAGACCGGCCGCGGCCAGCCGCGGCACCGTCTCGCCGCCCAGGTAGAGCGAGCCCAGTGCCGAGGCGCCGAGCGCGAGGTCGGCGTCGTCGGTGGTCCGGGTGCAGCGGCCGGTGCCGTCCTCGGCCACCTCCAGCGCCCAACGGCCCGAGGCGTAGCCCAGCTTGTCGTCGACCTCCAGCACCACCCGCCCGGGGGCGCCGTACGTCCGGGCGTTGAACGCGGCCTCGACGTCCAGCACCCGCAGCCAGGTGAAGTCGGCGTTCTCGACGTACGGGGTGGCCGCACGCGGGTCCTGGAGCAGCAGCGGCAGCGGGTCGTCCGGGCCGAGGTTCTCCACCACGACCTTGCGCACCCAGTCGACGGCGAGGAGGAAGCGCCACAGCTCGGCGGTGGTCGCGCCGTCCAACGCCAGGAAGTCCTCGACGGTGAGCGTGCAGTTGGGATAGCTGCCGTCCCACTTGTCGTCGACCCGGTAGACCGCCAGGCCGGTGACCACGCCGTCGGCGTCCCGGTGGACGACCGCGAACGGCTCCTTGAAGTCGAAGCCCGGCACCTGGACCTCACCGGTGCTGCGCTGCCACCACAGCTCGTCGCGGTCGATCGCGCCCGGCTGGGTGCGCCGCCACCGCTCGTGCAGGTCCGCGCCGAGTTCGCGCAGCTCGGCCATGGTCACGAAGTCGATCCGGCCGCCGGGGACGACCGGCAGGCCGTCCCGCAGGCCGCGGGTGCGGTACAGGTCGACGTTCCAGCCGTGGCCGCGGGTGGCCGGGCCGAAGCCGAACCGGCCGTAGATGTTGTACTCGGCGGCGATCAGGATGGCGACCGGCGTGCCGCTCCCGGCGGCGGTCGCGAGGTTGCGCCGCATCATCGTGCCGAGCAGGCCGCGTCGGCGGTGGGTGGCGCTCACGGTGACGTTGGTGATGGCGTCGGCGGTGACGACGGCCCCGCCCGGAACGGTCAACTCGGCGTCGAAGCTCCGGAAGGTGGCGATCTGGCGGTCGCCGTCGAAGCCGGCCAGCATCCGGCCCGGCTCCCACTGCCGACGGCGCAGATCCGCCGCGCTGCCCACGTGCGGGCGCAGGAAGCCGAGGGCGAGCGCGCGGTCCCAGGCCTCCACCTCGTCCTCGGAAACCGCCCGGATCCGAAGTCCGTTCACGGTGTCAACGGCCGTGTGATCGATGCTGTTGCCCATGCGGCCACCGTACGGCGGCCCCCCTGGGGGCGGCATCCGATTTATTCCGTGCCCGACCCGGTGTGCTCGCCCGGCACCACCACCCAGTGGTTGGTGCGCAGGAGGCGGTCCGAGAAGTCCAGGTCCCGCTCGCCGAGCAACCGGAAGCCGAGCGCCCGGCAGATCCCGTTGGACGGTCCGTTGGTGGTCCCCGGGTTGGCGTGCACCTCGCCCCAGCGGCCGTCCTCGGCGGCGGCGTCCAGCACCAGGCGCACGGCCGCCTTGGCGAGGCCTCGGCCCTGGTACTCGGGCAGCACCATCCAGCCGATCTCGGAGACGGTCGCGCCGTCCTCCTGGTCCGACCAGAGCGTGACGGTGCCCGCCGCCTCGCCGTCCTCGGCGCCGTCCGGCACGATCATCCTGATCCAGGAGCTGTCCGCGGCCACCTCGGCCAGGTCCTTGCGCAGCCGCGCCTCCACCCGCTCCCGGGGCAGCGGCCCGCCCAGTTCGGCCATCATCACCGGATCGCAGCGCATCCGGACGTACGCCTCGGCGTCCCCCGCCCGGACATCCCGCAGTCGCATGACTCCTCCTCAGCACCGGTCCGAGCCGCCACGCTAACGCGGCCCCCCGACACTGGCGCCCGGGTGGCCCGGGCTGGCATCCTCGTGCCGGTTCAGGTACGGACGATCCGCTTTTCTGGGGGAGCCATGGAGGACGAGTACTTCCGCCGGTTGAAGGAGTACGAGGGCCGGTCGCTGACGACGAAGGCCGCCGGCGGGCTGACCGTCGCCGGCTGGCTCTGGGCGCTCTGGCTGGTCTTCCTCCCGGGCAACGGACTCTGCGGCTCCCCGGCCTTCTACGAGCCGACCGGCTTCCACATGGCGGAGGCCTGCGACTCCGAGATGATCGGCCGGATCGGCAGCGCGCTCGCCGTCTTCCTCGTGTCGCTCCCGTTCGGCGCCGCCTGGGGCTGGTCCGTCGTGCGACTGCGCGACAGCCGCAAGGCCCTGGCCGCCCTCGCCGGCCGGTAGCCGACGGGGCGGCGCCGGAGCGCCCCCGGCTTCCCCAGCCCTAGGGACGGGCGTAGAAGTCCGGGGTGCCCATGATCCAGAGGCTGGCCTGTTTGATCGGCACGCCGGCCCGCGGGGCCTCGATCATCTGGTCGTCGCCGATGTAGAGGCCGACGTGGTGGATGTCGGCGGCACGCCCGGTGTCGGTCCAGAAGACCAGGTCTCCGGGGCGCAGTTGGCGGTAGCCGATCGGGGTGCTCTGGGCGTACTGGTCGGCGGCGAAGTGGTTGAGCCGTCGGCCGCCCTCGCGCCACGCCATCATGGTCAGCCCGGAGCAGTCGTAGCCGCCGGGGCCCTCGCCGCCCCAGACGTAGGGCAGGCCGATCTTGGACTTGGCGAAGGCGATGGCGGCGGCCGCGCCCTCGGCGGACCACGGGCGGGCGGCGTGCGGCGCGGCCTCCGCTTTCCCGGCGGCCTGCTCGGCGGCGGCGCGGGCGGCGGTCTCGGCCTCGCGGTCAGCGGTCGCCTCCCGGGCCTCCCGGCGTCGGCGCTCCAGCTCGACGGTGGTGTTCCGGGCTGCGGCCAGCTCGGCGAGCAGCTGCTCGCGGCGCTGCTCGGCGGCGGCCACCTCGTCCTGCTGGGCGGCCAGCCTCTGCTCCGCCCGCGCCTTGGCCGCGCCGACCTCGGCGGCGGCCTTCCCCGCGGCCTCGGTGGCGGCCCGGGCGGCGGCGGAGGCGCTGCGGGCGGCGGCGGCCGTGGAGGTGGCGGCGTCCAGGATCTGCCGGGTGCGCTCGCTGACCTGGCCGACCGCGGCGGCGCGGTCGCCCGCCTCGCGCGGGCCGTGGGCACCGAGCAGGGCGTTGAGGGCGGACAGTTCGGCACCCGCGCCCTGCCGGTACGTCTCGGCCGCGAGCCGGGCCGCGTCCTCTGCGGCGGCCGCCCGATCGGTCTCGGCGGCGGCGGCGCGCTGCGCGGCGGCGTCCTCCTCGGCGCGGGCCCGGGTGAGGGCGAGCTGGGCGCCGTTGTAGGCCTCGACGGCCTGTTCGACGGCGTGCCCGGCCCGGTCCAGCTCGGCCCGGGCGGCGGTGAGCGCGGACTCCAGGGCGGCGGCCGAGGAGGCCTTGTCCTCGGCGTCGGCCCGGGCCCGGCCGATCTCCCCGGTGGTCGGGTACGGCGCCTGTCTCCCGGCCCGGCCGGCCGCCGGTCCGCCGGCGAGCGGCCTGCCGGTCACCGGGGTGGCCTGGACGGCGGGGAGCAGCCCGAGCAGGGCGGTGAGGGACAACAGGAGGGTCGGCAGGATCCTGCGCGCCACGCGACATCCCTTCTGACGGGTCCGGAGGGGACGGCGTCGGACAGCGCACGGCGTACGGGCAGACGGCGGCCCAGGGGCGCCGGGAAGTCCGACGAATCATCCCATCACGTGACAGAACGGTCACATGGCGCTCATGTTCTCAATTCCGGCGGCCTTCACGCCCGGAAAGCACTCCGCAAGTCGGGTGACTATCGGATGATCCGACTACACCTCGACTCCGACGGGGCGCATGAGGAGCAGGTCGGCGAGGCAGGCGGGAAGCGAGCGCGCAGAGGCGGACTACCGGCTGATCCGGCGGGTGTGCGTCCGCAGCCGGTGACGCCGCTCGGGCCGGCTCTCCAGTCCGGTCGGACCGGCGGCGATGGCCCGACTGCGCCCGGCCCGGACGGTCCGGCGGCGCTGCTGCGCCAGGCGGGAGCGGACCGGACCGGCCTCGGTCGGCCCTGACGCCGGGCCCGCCGCGCCCGGCGCCTTCCCCTCCGCCCCGGCGGCCGCCGAGCGGCGGTCGGCCAGCCGGGCCTGACGGCGGGCCAGCGCCCGGGCCGCGTGCGCGTCGAGGTGGGCGGTGGCTCGGGCGGCCATCCGCTCGGCCACCCGGTGCGCGGCCGGGTGGTTGACGGGCACCTTGTCGGGCGCCCCGGCAATCAGGTCGAAGAGCCAGGTGCGGGCGCGGTCCGCACGCCGGTGCAGCAGGCGCTCGCGCCGCAGCGCACGTGCCCGGCGACGCGGGCGCGCGGCGTATCGCCAGCGGGCCCACGGGCTGCTCGGGCGGGCCAGCCGGACCGCCCCGATCCAGGACAGGCCGGGGACCATGATCCCGAGCAGTCCGGTCCACACCTTGCCCTTGAACAGGGTGATCACCGAGGCCAGCGCGTTCACCGAGATGATCGTGATCAGGCCCCACCTCGTCTCCTCGCCGGGCACCACGCCGAGCGGCACGTACCCGACCAGCAGCAGGGAGGTGAACAGGATGCCGAAGATCACCGCGTCCACCGACTTGCGGCCCTGTTCGCTCCAGTACACGTCGTCCAGGTGCAGGATCAGCGCGAACTCGTCCAGCACCAGGCCGCAGCCGATGCCGAAGGCCAGCCCGAACCAGTTGATCCACGGGTGCCCGCCGTAGGTGGCGAACACCCCGATGCCGCCGAGCAACAGGAAGCCCAGGCCGAACACCATGTGGTGGATGTGCAGCCCGCCGGGGGTCACGTTGCCCGGCCACCAGCGCACCTTGGCGCGGATCATCCGGACGCTGAACCGGATGAAGACGAAGGAGACGATGAATCCGACCAGCAGCAGGAACAGCGGTTGCTTGTGCGCGGCGACGATGTGGTCGCGGTAGCCGTCCAGCAGTGTCGTCATGGGTCTTACCTTCGTTCCTGGTCCTGCGTCCTGCCTGCCGCAACGTGGCCCGGGGCACACATCGGCCCCAACACCGGGCCGACGCCCGGTCAGAACCCTCGAGTTCGCTTGGCCGCCCGGCGCGGCACGGCCGGGTAGAGCGACGGGCGCTCGGCGCCGACCGGCAGCTTCATGAACAGGCGGGCGATCTCCCCACCCAGGTTCACCCCGATCGCCAGCGCCATCGCGATCGCCGCCGCCCGGAAGACCGACACCAGGCCGGCGCTGGAGTGCCCCTGGGCGAAGGCGAGCATCCCGAGGTAGAGCGCCGAACCGGGCATCAGCGGGCCGATCGCGGCGGTCACGTACGGCAGCGCCGAACCGTTGCGGTAGCGCGCCATCAGCTGGCCGAAGAGGCCGACCAGCCCGGCCGCCACGCCGGTCGCCGCGATCGGGTTGACACCCGCGTTGTACACCAGCGCGCCGTAGCTGGCCCAGCCGATGCCGCTGTTGACGGTGACCAGGGCCAGCGTGCGGCGGTCGGTCTGGAGCAGCGTCGCGAAGGCCAGGGTCAGCACCATCGCGGCGACCATCTGGACCGGCGGGTAGCTGACGCCCGCCAGGCTCTCGTCCGGGCGCAGGTTCGCCTCGAAGCCGACCCCCAGGTAGAGGATCACCATCACCCCGATCACGATGCCCGCGACCAGGTAGATCACTTCCAGCAGTCGGGCCGCGGCGGTGATGTAGAAGCCGGTCAGACCGTCCTGCACGGCGGCGACCAGGGCGCGCCCGGGCAGCAGGGCGAACAGGCCACCGGTGATCACGACCGAGCCGCGCAGGCCCCAGTCGTTGAACGAGAGGATGATGCCGGAGGCGGCGGCCGGCATCGCGGCCGCCACGAACTGGTAGAACTCCGGCAGCCGGCGCCGGGCCAGCGCGGAGGCCAGCCGGTCGCCGAGGACGGCCGCGACGAAGGCGCTCGCGAACACCAGCCAGGCCTTGTCGTCCAGCCGCCCACCGACCAGGAAGGTCGCCGCGCCGGCCAGCAGGCCGGTGGTCAGGGCGAGGAACCAGGCCGGGTACGGGTGCCGGTTGCGGCGGATCACCGCGAGCCGGCGGTAGGCGTCGTTGACCGTCACCTTCTCCGCGGTGATGTCCGCGACCAGCTCGTACACCGCGTCGAGCCGGGTGTAGTCGGAGGTGCGGCGGCGCACCACGCGGTCGGCGGTGACCGGCGGCTCGACCAGCGAGGGCTGGTACGAGATGCCGATCAGGGTGAAGGTGACCTGCGGCTCGCAGCGGTCCAGCCGGTAGGCGTGCGCGATGCCGAGCATCGCCGCCTCGACGTCCTCGGCGGCCTCACCGCTGGCCAGCAGCAGCTCGCCGATGCGCAGCGTCAGGTCGAGGATGCGCGGGACGTTGCGGGTGGCGGCCGCGGAGGGGTGCAGTTCGCGGGCGGTGCGCTCGAAGGCGGGCCGCTCCGACATCGGGGTGCGCAGCAGGGTGCGCATCCGGTCCGGCCAGGGCGCCTCGCCCGGGGCCCCGGCGGTCAGGTCCGGGACCGGGATGCCGGTGGGCGGGGTGTAGCCGGCCGCCCGCCACTCCTCGGGGGTGAGGGTGTCCTCGGCGACCGAACGGCGGCGGACCGGACGCTCGGCCTCGGGGCGGCCGGTCGCGGGGCGGCCCGCGGCCGGCAGCGGCTCGGGTGTCGGCTCGGGGGCCAGCAGGCCCTTGGTCTCCGGGACGGGCGGGGCGAGCGGGACGACGGTGGTGGGCTCGACCGGCGGGGCGGGGTGGCCGAGCAGGCCCTCGGTGGGCGGGGCCTCGGCGGGGTGCACCGGCTTCGGGGGTGCCTGCCGCGCCTGTCGGACTGCCCGGCCCCCCCTCGCCCGCTTGCCCGCACCCGGTCGGCCCCGCTTAGGCACTTCCGCTCCTTGCCACCCCTGGTGGCCGCCGGCCACCGTTCGATCTCGGGTTACACCTTGCCTGATCGAACAGCCTGACGCACATGTACGCGGCGTCGCGTGGCCGGAGCGGCGGACGCCTACCCGGCGCGGTGGTGGTCGGCGGGGGCTGCGCCGGAGCGGCGGGCCCGCAGCAGCTCGATCGCCACCGGGATCACCGAGACCAGCACGATGCCGACCAGGATGGCCTCGATGTTGTCCCGGACGAACGGGATCTGCCCCAGGAAGTAGCCGAGCACGGTGACGCCGCCGCCCCACAGCACGCCGCCGACCAGGTTGAACACCACGAAGCCGCGGTAGTTCATCCTGCTCACCCCGGCGACGATCGGGGTGAAGGTGCGCACGATCGGCACGAAGCGGGCCAGCACGATCGCCTTGGGCCCGTGCCGGTCGAAGAAGGCGGCGGCCTTCTCGACGTTCTCCTGCTTGAAGACCCGGGAGTCGGGCCGGCGGAAGAGGCTCGGGCCGACCTTGCGGCCGAAGAGGTAGCCGACCTGGTCCCCGGCCACCGCGGCAACCACGATCAGCGCGCAGACCAGCCAGAGCGGCTGGTGCAGGTAGGTGCCGCCGGCCACCAGCAGGCCGGTGGTGAACAGCAGCGAGTCACCCGGCAGGAAGAAGCCGATCAGCAGGCCGGACTCGGCGAAGACGATGGCCAGGATGCCGATCAGGCCGAAGGTGGAGATCAGGGTGGTCGGATCGAGCCAGGACGGGCCGAGGGCGAGGCTGGTCACGGTGCGGGCACTCCGGGGGTCTGGTCTTGGCAATGAAACAGTAAAGCATTGACAAAGACTCGGTTCGGAGCCGGAAGGTTCCCGACCGGGAGTGCGGACGGCCCCGGAACGCGCGGGGCCCAAAGGCATGCCCGCCCGGAACGCCGTCGGCCCCGGCGGGGCGGCCCTGGAG
>NZ_JBHVFE010000432.1:0-7851 GCF_042801945.1 Kitasatospora sp. NPDC057542 | reverse complement strand
GGGCCCCGGCAGCCGCCCCCTGCGGGCCGGCCGGTGCCGTCCCGAGCCGCTCCGCCTCCGCCGCGATCGCCGCGGCCCCCGCCTCCTGGAGCCACTGCGGCGGGCTGAGCAGGAAGGAGGTCGCCTCCACGGGCCCGGGCGAGGGCTTCGCCGCCCCGGCCGGGTTGGCCGCCACCGGCCGCCCGTAGACCTCCTCGTACTGTCGGACCACCTCGTTGACGGGCAGCGCGGGCCACAGCGTGCTGGCGCCCGAGTCCCGGGCGATCACCAGCCGCGCCTCCCCCGAGCCGCCGCCCGCACCGCCCGTGCCGTCGGCCGCGCCCGCGGGCGCCACCGCCCAGCAGACGAAGCCCAGGTCGAACTCCCGGACCCGCACCTCGCGCTGCTGCGAGCGCGGCACCCCGCCGTTGATCCACTCCTCGGCGAGCTCCTGCGCCTGCGCGTACGTCACCACGCCCGGTTCACCCCTGTCCGCATCCTCTTCGTCCCCCGTTCCACCGACACCATCGCGACCACGTGCTTCAGCCCACCGGGACGGCCCGGGCGAACCCGCCGTCCACCATCAGCTCCGCGACCGTCTCCAGCTCCGGCGGGCTGCCCGCCAGCCGCAGCAGGAAGGCGTCGAAGTCCTCGCCGCAGGGCAGCAGCAGCCGGGCGCAGCGGTCCTCCGGAGCCTCCGGGGCGCCGGTGTCGCGGGCGTCGTCGTAGAGGTGGAACCAGACCGAACCGGCCCGCTCGCCGCGCACCTTGAGCGCGACCAGGCCGCCCTGCGCGTAGGCGATGCCCAGGTAGTCCTTGGTGAGGTGGTCGCGCAGGCACTTGTTGGCGTACACGACGTCCTCGGTGCCGTACTCCTCGCTGAGCGTCAGGAACGGCTGGTCGAGCAGCAGTCCGAGCTCGGTGTCCAGCGCCACGCCGACCGGGGCGCGGCCGCCGCCCAGCTTGAGGAAGGTGCGGTAGGCGTCGGGCAGCCGGTAGCCGAGGCGCTCCTCGGCACGCTGGACCAGGTCCTCGGGGACGCCGATCGGGTCGCCGCCGTCCCTGGCCAGCGAGAAGTGCACCGGCCGGCGCTCCTGCAGGGGGCGGGTACCGCGACGGGTGTGGTCGGCGGCGGAGACGGCCAGGCCGCCGTGGTGCCGCAGCAGCGCCTTGACCTCGACGGGGACGAGCTCCATCCGCCGCCAGCCGGGGGCGGCCCGGCCGACCGCGTGGTGCCAGGTCCAGCCGGGCGGGGTGGCGACGGCGGTCGAGAGGTCGGCCCAGAGCGGGTGGCCCTGGGTGTAGAGCGCGGCGTTGGCCGAGACGTAGTCGGTCAGCCGCAGCTCGTCCACGCCGAAGCCCTCCGGCGGATCGGCCACCTCGGCCACGGCGGCGGCGTACGGGCCGAAGTCCGGGAAGCCGTACTCGTCCACCCTGACCCCGGCGGGGTGCCGCTCCGCGCGGACCGGGTCCGGGAACTGCACCACCTGACCTGCGTACGCCGCGTTCGGTGCGGCGGCGACGCCGGGCCGACCTGTCGTCATCTGGGAGCCCCCACTGGCTGCTGCAAATACGGTGCTTGCTGGGCACCAGCCTAGGGCCTGCCTTCAACCCCCCGTCCGCCAGGCGGACGACGGGGGACCGAGGGCAGCTCCCGGTACCGGTCCGCGGCCCGGCCCCGCCCGGGAGCACCCCCGGGGTCACAACCGCCCGCCCGGCGCCTCGGCCACCCGCAGCTGCCGGGCCTCGGTGAGGTTCCGGTGCAGCGGCAGGCCGAGCAGTTCGCGGGCGGCCCGCTCGGCGACCGGGAACTCCCCCTCGCGATGGCCGAGGTGACGGAACGCGGGTTGCAGGTGGACCGGCACCGGATGGTGCACTCCGGTGCCGGTCCCGACGGCGTGCAGCGCGCCCGGCACCGCGCCGCGGCCCGACCGGGACCGGCCCGCACCGGGTACGGGTGCCGGGTGTGCTCGTTGCCGGGCGCGGTCCGGGGCGGGGCGAGCCCGGCCGGCCCGCCCGGCAGCTCGTCGTAGCGGGCGGCAGCTCGTCGTAGCGGGCGGCAGCTCGTCGTAGCGGGCGGCAGGCCCTCCCCGTCGGCCTCAACGTCCGACGGGGGCACCGGAGTCGGGCCCGCCGGCGGCCGCCCGCACGGCAGGCGGCGGCCCCGGCCGCGTACCGGGGGCCGTTTCGGCAGACCGGCGGACAAGTCGTGACGAGAACGTGCACATCCGGTCGGCATCGGGTGGCCTCCCGGCCGGTCCGTCGCGGCGCCGGCGGCCGCCGCACCCCGGTTGTGCGGTTGTCGGTGTCGTTTGACAGGCTTGCCCCGGATCGGCCCGGCCACTCCGGCCGACGCCGGGTTACGAGGAGGAGGACGACGGATGACCACCGGTGAGCCGGCGGGCCCGCCCGTGCTGCGCCACCACCGCGACAGCCTGCTGCCCGCCGTCGCCGCCGCGCTGTCGCTCAAGGGCGGCGAGGTGCACACGCTGGCGGGCGACAAGGACGCGCGCCGCCCGGTGCTGCACCACCTGGTCGCCGACTTCCTGGACACCCTGCCGACGGAGGCCCGCGAGCGGTTCACCGGCCGCTGCCCGGAGGCCGTCCTGCTCTCCCAGCACCTGGCCGCGGTCGACGGCAGGCGTTCCAAGCGCGCCGCCCGCAAGCCGATGACCCTGCACGAGGCCCGAAAGGCGCTCAAGGGCTCCCGGATGACGACCGTGCGCATCCGCGAGGAGGGCGATCCGACGCACGGCAGCCACGCCCCGCCGTGCCGCTCCTGCGCTCCGATGCTGGAGCACTTCACCGTGCGCAGCGTCGCCGTCGGGCCGCCCGCGCACTGACCGGCCGAGCGCCGGCACGTCCCCCGTCCCCCAGCCCTGGAGCCCGCCCTGAACCCGCCCATCCCGCCCGCACCGGCCACCCTCTCCCCCGCCGGCGCCCGGACCCGCCCGCGCTTCCCGGCCGACGTCGCCGCCGAGCTCAAGGCGGCCGGCTGGCACCCCGGCCGCTGGCAGATCCGGCAGGCCGAGGAGTGGGCCGACACCCTGGCCGGGTACGGCGCGCCCACCGGCGTACGGCACGCGGTGTTCCCGGCGGCGGTGGAGGCCTGGGCCGAGTTCGGCGGCCTCGCCTTCGACCTGTCCGGCCCGGGACGCCAGCTGGCCCGCACCCCGTTCCTGATCGACCCGCTGTGCGGTCTGCACCAGCCGCGCACCCTGCTCGACCTCGGCCGGGCGCTGGGCACCCGGCTGGCCCCGCTCGGCGAGGAGGCGTACGGGCAGGCGCTGCTGGCCGTCGACGAGGAGGGCCGGGTCTTCAGCCTGGACCACACCGGCGAGTGGTTCCTCGGCCAGGGCATCGACCAGGCGATCTCCGCCCTGGTCCTGGGCACCGCCCCGGAGCGGCTGCGCACCGCCGAGGAGTACTGAGGGCGGCTCAGGGGGTGTCCGACCACTCCCGCGTGCCGACCCGGTCGAATCGCCGGGCCCGCCTCAGCGCAGCCGCTCGGCCCGCACCGCCAGCCGGGACGGCAGCACCGCCTCGATCCGGAACCCGCCGTCCGCCTCCGGTCCGGAGGAGAACGTGCCGCCCAGCGCGATCACCCGCTCCCGCATCCCGACCAGCCCGTTGCCCCCGCTGGGCAGCTTCGCCGCACCCCTCTCGCCGCCCGGGCAGGCGTTCACCACGGCCACCCGCACCCCGTTCGGCGCGTAGGAGAGCAGGACGGACACCTGGGCGCCGCCGGCGTGCTTGTGCGCGTTGGTCAGGCCCTCCTGGACGACCCGGTAGGCGGTCTGCTCGGCCTCGCCGGTGAACTCCTGCCGGCTGCCGCTGACCGTCAGCGTCACCGCCATCCCGGCCGCCCGGGACTGGTCCACCAGCCGCGGCAGCCCGGCCAGCGAGTCGGGCTCCGGCTGCCGCTCGTCGTCCATCCGCAGCACCCCGAGGATCTCGCGCAGTTCGTTCAGCGCCTGCCGGCCCACCTCACCCATCAGCTTGGCGCTCTGCGCCGCCTTGTCCGGGTCCTTGCCCGCGATCCGCTCCAGCGCCCCGGCGTGCACCACCATCAGCGACACCCGGTGCGCCACCACGTCGTGCATCTCCCGGGCGATCCGGGTGCGCTCCTCCAGCCGGGCCCGGCGGGCACGCTCCTGCGCCTGCTCGGCCAGCAGGTCCAGCTCGGTCTCCAGGCCGTGCGCGCGGTCCTTGAGCGAATCGATCAGCCGCCGCCGCGCGCCGACGTACAGTCCGGTCACCACCGGGGCGACGGTCAGCCCGACCGACACCAGCAGCGACAGCAGGATCTGACCCCACAGCGGCGGCGGGTCCACCGGCGCGTCCCCGGGCGTCATCAGCGACACCGCCATCACGGCGGCCGCCTCGGCGAAGGCCAGTGCGGACAGCGCCACCACCCGGCGGCGCCGCAGGGGCCACTCCCAGGTCGACGCCAGCGTGTACAGCGCCACCACCAGCAGCACCACGCCCAGCATCCCGGGCATCACCAGCAGCGTCACCAGCACCGGGACGGCCGGCCAGCGCCGGCGCACCACCAGCGAGCCGCCGGCCAGTGTGCCGAGCACGGCTATCCCGACCGCTCCCGCGGTGCTGACGTGGATCCGGGCGGAGAGGAAGGCGATCGTGCTGACCGCGCACTCCACCGCGGCGAGCAACGCCAGCCCGATGTCCAGGAAAGCGCTGCGCGGCCGCTTCCACCACCAGAACGAACGGACCGGCATGCGCTCCCCAGGCGACTTGCTCATGCCCCACAGCGTAAGCGGCAACCCCCTCCCCTCCCCACCGGGATCGCCCGGAGCACCCCACGAAGCCGCCAAGTGGTCCAGACCATAGGCGGTTTTCGGCAGCCTTGTCCGCCATCCGGCCACCTCGCGGACAGCGCCCGCCCCGAGACCTATGCTGGTCGCGTCGGACAGCGCGGTCCGCACTCGTCACACCCGCCACACGCGTGTGGACCTGTGACGATGAGCCGTTGCCGAACCCCACCACCACAGGGAGCCAGCCGTGACCGCTCCGGTCCCCAACCCGGCGGACAGCCCCACGCCCGTCGTCGCCGACAATGCCGCGTTGCGTGCGGACATCCGCCGCCTCGGCGACCTGCTCGGCGAGACGCTGGTCCGCCAGGAGGGCCCCCAGCTGCTGGGCCTGGTCGAACAGGTCCGCCTGTTGAGCCGCACCGACGGCGAGGCCACCGCCGAACTCCTCTCCGACATCGACCTGGACACCGCCGCCAAGCTGGTCCGGGCGTTCTCCACCTACTTCCACCTCGCCAACGTCACCGAGCAGGTGCACCGCGGCCGCGAGTTCGCCACCCGCCGCGCCCGGGAGGGCTCGCTGCTCGCGCAGACCGCCGACCAGCTCGCCGAGGCCGACGCCAAGCACCTCCAGGACACCCTCGCCCACCTGGCGGTCCGCCCGGTCTTCACCGCGCACCCCACCGAGGCCGCCCGCCGCAGCGTCCTCAACAAGCTGCGCCGGATCGGCGAACTCCTCGACCGCATCCACCGCGACGAGGTCACCTCCGGCCTGGCCGCCGCCGACCAGGCCCGTACCAGCAGCGCCAAGCGCTCCGCCGACCGCCGTCTGGCCGAGGTCATCGACCTGCTCTGGCAGACCGACGAGCTGCGCATCGCCCGCCCCGAGCCCACCGACGAGGCCCGCAACGCCGTCTACTACCTGGACGAGCTCTACCGCGAGGCCGTCCCCGAGGTCCTGGAGGAGCTGCACGAGGAACTCGCCCGGGTCGGCCTGAGCCTGCCCGACGGCGTGCGGCCGCTCACCTTCGGCACCTGGATCGGCGGCGACCGCGACGGCAACCCCAACGTCACCCCGCAGGTCACCTGGGACGTCCTCAACCTCCAGCACGAGTACGGCATCAAGGACGCGCTCGCCGCGATCGACGACCTGCGCAACACGCTCTCCACCTCCGAGCGGCTGGCCGGCGCCTCGGTCGAGCTGCTCGCCTCGCTCAACACCGACCTGCACCTGCTCCCCGAACTCAGCCCGCGCTACAAGCGGATGAACGCCGAGGAGCCCTACCGCCTCAAGGCCACCTGCATCCGGCTCAAGCTGGAGAACACCCGCGAGCGGCTGGCCGGCGGCACCCCGCACATCGAGGGCCGCGACTACCTCGGCACCCGCGAGCTGATCGCCGACCTGCGGCTGATCCAGGACTCACTGCGCTCCCACCGCGGCGAGCTCATCGCCGACGGCCGCCTCGCCCGCGCCATCCGCACCGTCGAGGCCTTCGGCCTCCAGCTCGCCACCATGGACGTGCGCGAGCACGCCGAGGCCCACCACCACGCCCTCGGCCAGCTCTTCGACCGGCTCGGCGAGGAGGCCTGGCGCTACGCCGACATGCCCCGCGAGTACCGGCAGAAGCTGCTCGCCAAGGAACTCCGCTCGCGCCGCCCGCTCGCCCCCACCCCCGCCCCGCTGGACGAGGCCGGCACCAAGACCCTCGGCGTGTTCAACACCATCCGCCAGGGCTTCGAGCGCTTCGGCGACGAGATCGTCGAGAGCTACATCATCTCCATGTGCCAGGGCGCCGACGACGTCTTCGCCGCCACCGTGCTGGCCCGCGAGGCCGGCCTGATCGACCTGCACGCCGGCATCGCCAAGATCGGCATCGTGCCGCTGCTGGAGACCACCGACGAACTCCAGCAGGCCGACCGCATCCTCGACGAGATGCTCTCCGACCCGTCCTACCGTCTGCTCGTCTCGCTGCGCGGCGACGTCCAGGAGGTCATGCTCGGCTACTCCGACTCCTCCAAGTTCGGCGGCATCACCACCTCCCAGTGGGAGATCCACCGCGCCCAGCGCCGACTGCGCGACGTCGCCCACCGCTACGGCATCCGGCTGCGCCTGTTCCACGGCCGCGGCGGCACCGTCGGCCGCGGCGGCGGCCCCTCGCACGAGGCCATCCTGGCCCAGCCCTGGGGCACCCTGGAGGGCGAGATCAAGGTCACCGAGCAGGGCGAGGTCATCTCCGACAAGTACCTGCTCCCCTCGCTGGCCCGGGAGAACCTGGAGCTGACCCTCTCCGCCACGCTCTCCGCCTCCGCGCTGCACACCGCCCCGCGCCAGGCCCCCGAGTCGCTGGCCCGCTGGGACGCCGCGATGGACCAGGTCTCCGAGGCCGCCCACACCGCCTACCGCACCCTGGTCGAGCAGGAGGACCTACCGAAGTACTTCTTCGCCTCCACCCCGGTCGACCAGCTCGCATCGCTGCACCTGGGCTCCCGCCCGTCCCGCCGCCCCGACTCCGGCGCCGGCCTGGACGGCCTGCGGGCCATCCCGTGGGTGTTCGGCTGGACCCAGTCCCGGCAGATCGTCCCCGGCTGGTACGGCGTCGGCTCCGGCCTCGCCGCCGCCCGCGCGGCGGGCCTGCGCGACGTGCTGGACGAGATGTACGGCGAGTGGCACTTCTTCCGCAACTTCCTGTCCAACGTCGCCATGACGCTGGCCAAGACCGACCTGCGGATCGCCCGCCACTACGTCGAGCAGCTGGTGCCCGGCGAGCTGCACCACGTCTTCGACCAGATCAAGGCCGAGCACGCCCTCACCCTGCGCGAGGTGCTCCGGCTCACCGGCGAGAGCGAACTGCTGGAGCACAACCCGGTGTTGAAGCAGACCTTCGCCGTCCGCGACGCCTACCTCGACCCGATCTCCTACCTCCAGGTCGCGCTGCTGCGCCGCCAGCGCGAGGAGCTCTCGGCCGGGCGCCAGGACGACCCGCTGCGCGCCCGCGCGCTGCTGCTGACGGTCAACGGCATCGCCGCCGGCCTGCGCAACACCGGCTGACGGCCGGACCCGAGAACGGCCGAGGGGCCGGTGTCCCGTCCTTGGGACCCC
>NZ_JBHVFE010000431.1:0-7852 GCF_042801945.1 Kitasatospora sp. NPDC057542 | reverse complement strand
GAGCATCAGTGGTGGTCGTGGGCCGCGGGCCCGCCCGCGTCCGGGGCGCCGCCCATCATCCGTAGCATCGCGGCGCCGCCGGTGTGGAAGAAGCGGATGAGCAGTCCCAGCGCCAGCAGCAGGAACGCGATGTTGAGCCAGGTGGTGTAGTTCCACTCCACACCCGACATCGGGATCTCCGCCGCCCGCTGGTCCGGGATCAGGCCGAGCCCTCCGAACAGCAACTCCACCGCGTAGCCCGCCAGCACCATCGCCGGGTAGAAGGTGCCGAGCAGGAAGAGGGCCATCCGGCGGCCGTAGTACTTCCGGTAGATGTTCAGGATCGGCAGGATCAGCAGGTCGGCGAAGATGAACGCGACCACGCCGCCGAAGCTGATGCCGCCGTTCCACAGGACCACGGCCAGCGGCACGTTGCCGATCGAGCAGACGAAGGACGCGATCGCCACCAGCGGGCCGACCAGCGGGCCCCACAGCTTGGCGGCCAGGGGATGGTCGGCGAAGAAGAAGGCCTGCCAGAACGAATCAGGGACCCAGGCGGCGATGGCGCCGGCGATGAGCAGGCCGATCACCAGGTCCTTGAGGATGGCGGCCCACTCCATCACGAACACGTGCGAGACCGAGGCGAAGCCCCGCCCGGAGAGCAGCCGTCGGGCGAAGGAGCCCTCCCCGGCCACCGACATGTCCATCGCCGCATGGCCCTCCATCGAGCCCGCCCGCCCGTACGACGCCTGTTCGCGGGCCTCTCGGATCAGCCGTTCGCTCAGGAACAGCCGGAACAGCAGTGCGAGCAGCAGGATCATCACCGGTCCGCCGACGAACTCCGCCGCAGTGAACTGCCAGCCCAGCAGCAGGGCCAGGATGATGCCGAGTTCGACCACCAGGTTGGTCGAGGCGATCTCGAAGGCCATCGCCGCGGTGAAGTTCGCGCCCTTGCGGAACAGCGAGCGGGCCAGCGCGACGGCCGCGTACGAGCAGGAGGAGGAGGACGCGCCGAGGGCGGCGGCGACGGCGAGGGTGCGGGGGCGGTCGTCACCGAGCAGCCGCACGACCGTCGTCTTGTGGACGACGGCCTGGACGACGGCAGAGAGCAGGAAGCCGAGGACCAGGGCCCAGGTGATCTCCCAGGTCATCGACCCGGCGATGGACAGCGCGTGCAGGATCGCGTGCATGGTGGCGGTCCGCCTTCCCTGCGGGGCGTCGCGGGTGTCCCGGCGGCGGTCACCGTATACCTGTGGAGGGTATTCAGGAAGAACGGCGCGCCGAGCAACCGGCGCCGGCCGCGCGCGAGCCGGCCGGTTCGGCGGCAGCGGCCGCGACGGCCGAGGCCAGGCAGGCGATCAGACAGCGGGTGACGGGGTGCCGGACCGCCCGCAGCAGGACGGCCGGCGGGGTGGCGGGGGCGGCACGGTTCTCGGGGTGCATCTTCTCGGGGTGCATCGTCGAACACTCCTTCACGACGTACGGAAGCCGCACGAGAACGCCCTGCGGGGGCGGCCCCGGAGGGGGCCCGCCCCCGAGGGAGGACGGTGGACGGCCTCACGCCGCCGTCGCGGACTTCGCCTCGCGGGCCGCGCCCTCGGCGCGCGGGGTGCGCAGGGTGGCCACCGCGAGCAGGCCGCCGGCCACCGCGATCGCCGCGGAGCCGGCGAAGGCCGCGGAGAAGCCCGAGGTCAGGCCTTCGACGGTGGCGTCCGGGGTCCGGGCGCCGGCCAGTGCGGTCATCGCGGCCAGGCCGAGGGCCGAGCCGACCTGGTAGCCGGTGTTGACGATTCCGGAGGCGAGGCCGCCGTCCTCCGGGGGTGCGCTGGAGATCGCGGTGCCCAGGGAGGGGATGAAGGCGAGCGCCATGCCGATCGCGGCGAGCAGCGAGGCGGGCAGCACGTCGGTCCAGAAGTTGCCGTCCGGGCGGGCCAGTGAGAGCCCGAACAGACCGGCGCCGAGGGCCGGCATGCCGGTGACGACCAGTGCCTTGGGGCCGAAGCGGGCGATCAGTCGGGGCGCCGGGGTGATCATGATGCCCGTGATGGCGACGGTCATCGGCAGCAGGGCCGCGCCGCTGGCGAAGGCGCCGAGGTGGAGCACCTGCTGGAGGTAGAGGTTCAGGAAGAACCACATCGGCACCCAGGCCGCGGCCAGTAGGAACTGGGCGAGGTTGGCGGCGCCGAGGTTCGGCACCCTGAAGATGCTCAGCCGCATCAGCGGCTCGCGGCGCCGGCTCTGGATGACCAGGAAGGCGGTCAGCAGCACGGCCGCGCCGGCCAGCGTCAGCAGCGTCGGCGCCGAGGCCCAACCCGCCTCCGGGGCGCGGACGATGGCGTACACGGCGGCGGCGAGACCGCCGGTGACGGTGAGCGCGCCGATGATGTCGAGGCCGCCGCTGCGCCGGGGCGCGGAGGGCATCAGCGCGGGGGTGGCGAGCAGCGCGACCACGGCCACCGGGACGTTGATGGAGAACACCCACGGCCAGCTGATGTACTGGGCGATCAGACCGCCGAGGAAGACGCCCGCGGTGCCGCCGGCCGGGGCGGCCGCGCCGTACAGGGCGAAGGCCTTGGTGAGCTCCTTCGGGTTGCCGCCGAAGAGCATCATCAGCAGGGTGAGCGCCGAGGGGGCGATCAGTGCGGCGCCGAGGCCCTGGACGCCGCGGCCGGCCAGTTCGGTCGGGACGTTCCGGGCGAGGCCGGCGAGCAGCGAGCCGGCGCCGAGGATCGCCCAGCCGGCACTGAACAGGCGGCGGGCGCCGAGCAGGTCGGAGAGCCGCCCACCGAGCAGGAGCAGGCCGCCGAAGGCGACCACGTACGCGTTGAACACCCAGGACAAGTCCTCCTGGCCGAAGCCGAGGGCGTCCTTCATCTTGGGCAGGGCCACCCCGATGATCGAGGTGTCCATGATCACCACGAACTGCGCGGCGGCGATCAGCGCCAGTGCGCGCCACCTCCGGGGGTTCGGCTCGGTGTTGTCGGTTGCCATCTCCTACTCCCTACCCGCGAAGGGTGCAGACCGAGGACAGGAGGTCCACGGCAGCGGTCATCGGTCGTCAACTTCCAGCGCGGGCACGGCGAGTGCGCCGGTCGACGAAACCGGTGGGGTAGGGTTCAACCCGTCGATATCGATAGGGGTAGGGGGTATGTTCCACCGCGCGCTTCCGGCCTCGCGACCGGGCCCGGGAAGATGCCGGTGCGGACAGTCGCGACCGGCATCAACCCCGTCGACGACAAGACCCGGGAGGGGGCCGTCGGCGAGGGGCTCCCCCGCTGCCGACGGCGCTCGGCTGGGACCTGGCCGGCATGGTGGTCGACGGCGGCGACAGCCCGCCGCGGGCGGGGGGAACGGGTCATCGCGATGTCCCACCGGCTCTGAGCCTGCCGAATCCTCTGGACCTTCCGACCGCGTCCGGTCCGGTCAGCTGCCCGGCTGCTCCGGCGGGAGTTGGCCGACGCGGTCGACGGCGGCCTTCGCGAGGACCGCCGAGGTGCCGACCACCGTCCCGGCCGGCCCCGCGTCGCCGGCCTCGGTGAGGACCGTACGCTCGCCGAGGAACGCGTACGTGGTCCGGTCGAAGACCCACTGCGTCTGCTGCCCGTGCGCCGTACGGGCCACGGCGACGCCTTCGCGCCCGGTGGCGTCGACGGCCGAAGCGACCACCGTGACCCCCGGGATCCGCTCGGCGGCCCGGTAGAGCGCGGCACTGACCTGCGGCGGCGCCCAGGTCTCGGCCAGCAGGTCGCCGATCGCCGTGAAGGCCCGCTGGTCCGGGTCCTGGCCCCCGCCGCCGGCCTGTTCCCTGATCAGCTTCAGCAGGGCGTCGGGGTCGGTGGGCAGCGAGGCGACGTACGCGTGGGTCGGTTCACCGATCGACGGACCGTTCCCGCGCGGGGCCTCGGGCCTGGCGGCCTCCCCCGGTCGGTCGAGGTGGAGGACCGGCCCGTTCTCGCCGAGCCGGGAGTCGGGCCCGCCCTCTTCCCGCAGCAGACCGGGACGGCTGCCGTCGGCGGACAGCCAGACCTGCCGGGTGTGCACGGGAGCCATGGTCACGGGACCGCCTGCCGCGCTCTGAGCCGCGTAGGCGACCCTGCTCTCGACGTAGACGAACTGGTCGGCACGGACCGTCGACTGCTCCGCTCCGGCGGCGGCGAGCGCGATGCGGTCGAGCAGCCGTACCGCTTGGGAGGTGCCGGTGGCACCGCCCCCGGCCACCGCCGCGCGGTCGTGCCCGGCCGGACCCCCGGGGTCCACCGTCACGACGCCGACGACCGCGAGGGCGCAGGCGAGCGCCGGCACCGCGATCCGGACCGGACGCCGGTACCGGGCCGGACGCCGGGTGACGCCGCGCCGCGATTCGGCGGACGCGGCGGCTCTGCGCAACACCTCCCGTCTCAGCAGCAGTTGACGATCCGCGTCCAGGCCGGGCACCGCCGGCGGGGGCAGCAGCTCGGCGAGTTCGCGGCGCTCGGCCTCCGCGGAGGACGGGCGCTGCGTATCGCGCCGTGGGGTGGCGTTCATCCGTGGCTCTCCTGGATCGACTGGATCGAGTGGATCGACGGCCGGAGCGCGGGGATGCGGCCCGGTGCGGGCAGGCCGGTGACGGCGGAAGGGGTCCGGCCCTCCGCCGCGGGGGGCTTTCCGGTTCCGGCGTGCCGGTGCCGCGCCGACGTGACGCGGGCCTCGGCCCTGGCCCTGGCCTTGGCTTCGGCCCTGGCTTCCGCCTCGGTGAGTTCACGCAGGCGGGCCCGGGCCCGGGACAGCCGCGAGCGGACGGTACCGACCGGCGTGCCGAGCGCCTCGGCCGCACTCGCGTAGTCCAGCCCGGCCCACACGACGAGGGTGAAGACCTCCCGGTCGCGGCGCCGGAGCCGGGCGAGCGCGCGGTGCGCGGCACGCAGGTGCTCGACGTCCGCGAGGTGCGCGACCAGGTCGTCGGCGAAATCCGGGACGGAACCGCGTTCCGGAAGCCGGGCGAGCGCGATGTCACGGCGACGGCGGGCCCGGGCGGTGCGGCGCATGATGTTGGTCGCGATCCCCAGCAGCCACGGGCGCAGCCCGTCACCGTCGGGGTGCAGCTTCTCCCGGCCCCGCCACGCCTCCAGGAAGGTCGTCGAGACGACGTCCTCGGCCTCCGCCCAGTCGCCCGTCACGCGCAGGGCGTAGCGGTACAACACCTGGGCGTGCTCGTCGTACAGCTCGCCCAGGACGTCGGGGTCGCCGCGGCGAAGACGCGTTCTCATGAGTGCTTCCACACTCTGCCCTGCCCGGTCCGCCGCCCGGGTTCCGGTGACCTGCGTCACAGGCGCCGGCCGCCGCCCCGGGGGCCGCCCCGCTCCGGATGTGGTCCGGCTCACAGGAACTCCGGTGCCGGTCCGAGCAGTACAGAGCATGACCACGACTTCCGCACCCCGCTCCGCCCCGCGTTCCGTTCCCCGCCGGAACGCCCTCCGGGCCCTGGCCGTCGCCGTCGCCCTGGTCGGCACCTCGACTCCCGCCTTCGGCAGCGCGGCCTTCGCCGCGGGGCCGGAGACGTACACCCTCACCATCAAGCACCTGGACCGCGCCGGCCAACCGGCCGGGAAGTACCGCACCCATGTCAGCGGGGTCTTCGAGGCCGGCGGCGAGGAGTTCCTCGAACAGCAGGACGCCTCCGGTGTCACGACCGTGCGGCTGCCGAAGGGCCGGTACCTGCTGGACAGCACCCTGCCCGCGGACCAGGGGGCGGGCGGCCCGGCCTGGACGGACTGGATCGTCCAGCCGCGCCTCGACCTCGACCGGGACACCACCGTCACCGTCGACGCGCGGACCACCGCCCCCGTCGACGTCCGACCCCCGGACGGCAACGCGCGCTTCCTGCAGAGTTCGATGTTCGTCGAGGTCACGCACGAGGGTGTCACCAAGAGCGCCAACGTCGGCAACAGGTCGACGAACCTGCGCGTGGGCCACCTGGGTCCCGAGACCGAAGCCGGGGCGGTGAAGCAGTGGTACGACGCGCACTGGGCGACCGACACCGGCGGCTACCTGCTCGGCCAGACCTTCTCCGGCACCCGCGCCCTGACCGGGCTCACCCGGCAGTACTCCACGCAGGAGCTGGCCACCCTGAACATCCGTGGCGCCGCCGGACCGGGCAGCACCGGCACCGCCCTCCTCGGCGTCCTGCCGAGCAACGGGACGGTCGCCGGCGCCCCCCGGGTCATGAAGACGCCGGGCACCGCCACCTTCCTCGTCGCGCCCGAGCGCGGCACCTGGGACATCGCTGTCACCGTCCCCGGCGCCAACGATGCGGCGCCGACCTACTACTCCGCCGACCGCATTGCCGTACGAGCCGGAACCACGACCACCCACACCTTCGACGGCCCGGTCTTCGGCCCGGCACTCACCGACCGCCCCGCCGTCTCACGCGACGGCGACCGGATCACCGCGAACGTCCCGCTGCTGGCCGACGGCGACGGCCACGTGCCGTGGACCCCGTCGTTCGACACGGCCTACACCTCGCTGTACCGCGACGGCGTGCTGGTCGGCGCCGAGTCCGGTGCGGCCGGACGCGGCGAGTTCACAGTGCCCCCGGGCAAGGCCTCGTACCGCCTGGCCACCACGGTGACCCGCAAGGCCGCGACCGGCGCCACCACCCGCGTGAACGCGTCCTGGACCTTCGCCTCGGCCACCACGACCGGGCCGACGGCGCTCCCGGTGAGCGTCGTGCGGTTCTCCCCCGAGCTCAGCCTGACCGGCACCGCGGCGGCCGGCAGTCCGCTCCGGATTCCCGTCACCGTGCAGGGAGCCGCCGCGGACGGGCGCACCCGCTCGCTGACCGTCTCGGCCTCCACCGACGGCGGCGCCTCGTGGGCCCGCCTCCCGCTCGAAGCGGGCGCCGTGACGGTCCAGAACCCGCCGGCCGGCACCGGCGTCTCCCTGCGCGCCGAGCTGACCGATGCCGACGGCAACACCCTCGACCAGACCATCACCGACGCCTACCGCACCCAGTGACCCCGTCGGCCGCCTGAGGCCCCTCCGGGAACCACCGGGAACCGCCGAACCGAGCCGGCCTCGCACGGCACGGCTTGCGCACGGTTCACGGGTGGCCGGACCGCTTCCCCGGTCCGGCCACCCGTTGCGGCCGCCGGGCGCGGAGGAGTTCCCCGCTCCAGAACGTCGAGTTACCCGAATGGACCGGCGACGACGTGGCCCAGGGGAGCGTGGATGTGAGCTTCGTCTTCCACAGCGGTCGGGTGACCGTCTTCAATGCCCTCGACGAGAACGGGCTGAACTTCACCCCGCCCGCGCCGCAACAGCGGTCGCACGCTCTCCACTGACCTCAGGCGCCGAGGGGCAACAGGACTGCCACAGCACGGCGTTGACGACCGGGGCCCGGCGGGAGGCCGGGCAGGGCCGGGCTCCCGGAATCTCTGGGCATTACCCTAGGGGGGTATGGTATGTTCAGAAGCGAAGCAGCCGCCCGGACAGTCCGGCCGGCGCCGGACACCCACGACAGGAGCACACCCATGAGCGAGACCACCGTCACCGTCGAGTCCGCCGCCACCGAGGCCTCCTCCTGCTGCGGTTCGTGCGGCACCGACGCCGGCGCGGCCCCCGCCGCCGAGTCCGCCCTGACCTCGGCCTTCCAGGTCAACGGCATGACCTGCGGCCACTGCGTCACCTCGGTGACCGCCGAGCTGAAGAAGCTCCACGGCGTCACCGACGTCGCCGTGGACCTCGCCACCGGCAAGGTCACCGTCGGCAGCACCCGGCCGCTCGCCGACTCCGACGTGGCCGCCGCCGTCGACGAGGCCGGCTACGAGCTGGTCGGCCGCGCCGACGGCTGACCACCGACGTCGGCCCGGACGGGCGGGCACCACCCCGCCCGTCC
>NZ_JBHVFE010000430.1:0-7860 GCF_042801945.1 Kitasatospora sp. NPDC057542 | reverse complement strand
GCCCTGTGGTCCCGGGGCCCTGGGTGTTTCCCGCGGGAAACACGCAGGGCCCCCGGATTCGCCGTGGTCCGGCGGATGGGGGCCCCTGCAAGTCATCGCGTCGGCCAAGGGGGTGCGTGCCGCGCGATGGGCGTCGGCAGTGCCAGGTCGGGCCCGCCGAAGTTTTCGCCCAGGTCGGCGTGCTGTGTCGCCCGCCTCTGGACTTCCTCGACTATCGCACGGATCTCAGCATGTGGGCAAACCGGGCGGCTTTGATTTCAAGGTTTGTAACCTAGTTCACCTTTGGATTTTGCATAGGTTAACGCCATCACCTGTGAATATTCATGATCACGGCGATGTGGCCATGGCTTGGCGGGCTCGGGCGGCGTGTGCGCGGACGGCGGTGGGGGAGAGGTGCCGGCGGGGCGGCGGGGCCGCGGGAGTGCCGCGGCAGGCGCGGCAGAGGCCGCCGAGGAGCGCGGGCGGGCGACAGGGGGTGCGGCAGTCGGTGCACTCGATGACGCGGGTCGGCTGGGGCTGGGGGAGCGGGCGCTCCGGGGGCATCTTGTCGAGCAGGCGGCGGCGGGTGAAGGCTGCCGGGCTGTGGACGCCGTCCGGCGGCAGACCTGCGGTGAGGGCGGCGGTGAAGAGGGCCGGAGAGGTGCCCCGGGCCAGCCACTCGGCGGCCAGCGGTTCCAGGGCTGCACAGTCGGCGGCGGAGAGCGCGAGCCGGGGGTCGGCGAGGCCGAGTCCGGCGAGGGCCGCGTAGGCGGCCGAGGCGGGGGAGGTGCGGTTGAGCGTTCGCTCCCTGGGGGGATCGGGTGCTGCGGGCGTTGACGCCTCCCCGGTGGCGAGGAAGTGTGCCCACCAGGCGTCGGAGCGGGGCGTCCGGGAGAAGTAGGTGCGGAACACCCAGCGGCACTGCTTGTCGCCGACGCGTTCGCGGACGCGACGCAGGTGGCCTGCGGCGGAGAGCTTGTTGAGGGCCGTGCGGCAGGCCATCTGCCCGTAGTGGGGCTGGAGGGCGGCGAGGGTCTTCGCGTCCATGGCGGCGCCGTCGGGGAGGTGGTCGATGAGCGAGGCGAGGTAGGCCTCGCGCGCCGGGAGGTGCGTGAAGTCGGCGGCGGCGCGGGGGCGTTGGTCCGGAGCGGACTGCTTGCCGTACCCGGGGGCGGCCATGGCGGTATTGTCGTGGGTAGCCACAGGATCGAGCTCGCATTTCGATCGTGCCGGTCAGACCCCCGTTCGGTGTTGCCGCACCGGCGGGGGTTGTTTCGTTGGTTCGCACGCTACACGGCGAAACCGGCTGTGGCGTAGTCGTGACGATAAGTCATATCTGCTGCGTGCAGGGGTGGTTGGAAGGTGGTTACCCACCCGTTCCATTAAGGGGTCACTCGACCGGTGCCGCTTGAGCTTCGGAGGCGAAGGAGAGGAAAGCGGACCAGGCCTCGGGGGAGAAGGTGAGGGTCGGGCCGGTCCTGTCCTTGGAGTCGCGGACGTGGACGACGGAGGGGGAGGAGGCGACCTCGACGCAGTTGCCGTCATCGTGGTCGCTGTAGCTAGAGCGGAACCACGGCATGGTGGCGTTCATAGGTGCTCCAGTGTCTTTCGGATGAACTGTGCTGATTCCTGTGGGTTCAGAGCCTGTGAGCGGATCATCGCGTGGCGTCGGCTGAGCTTGCCTACGAGTTGTGGTTCGGAGTGGAGGGCGTTCGTCATATGCGTCTCAACATATGCATACTGCTCATTGTTGATCGTTTCCAAGATGATGAGCGATCCCGATAGTCCGGAAGGGGGCATCTGCTCGGTAGGTAGGATCTGGATCCGGATGTTGTGTGAGTCCTCGAACTCAAGCAGCCGGTGGAGTTGCGCCTTCATGACCTCCCTGCCGCCGATGGAAGTGTGGAGGGCCGCTTCGTAGATGGTGAAACTGAACAGCACCTCGGGTTCCATGAGCCTCTCCTGCCGCTTGAGGCGAGACGCCACGCGTTCTTCAATGGTGGTGTCGTTCACGGGGGGCATGGGGCGGCTGAGGACCGCCCTGGCGTAGCCCTCGGTCTGCATCAAGCCCGGGATGTAAAGAGCTTCATAGAAGTAGCAGGCAACCGCCTCCTTCTCGACCTCGAAGAAGACATCACTGCGCGCCGGCTTGGTCTCCGGGAGAAGGTACGGCTCGGCCGCCACAAGCATCCCCTTCGCGTCACACAACTCATCCGCCGCCCGGAGCAGCTTGAGCGACGGCCGCCGCCTCCCCGCCTCCATCGACCGCACGCTTTCGATGTCGTAGCAGGCCTCCTTGGCCAACTGCTCCCGGGTCACGCCCGCGCGAGTACGCCACCGCTTGAGCTGATCGCCGCAGTACTTCCACGACATCGGGTTTTCCTTCGGCGTGCTCACGGCCCCGTGCCCCTCCCTGCCCTGGTCACAGGGCGGTTCAAGCTCTCGCTGTACGTATCGCGTTACTGCCGAGGCTATGCCCGGCCGTCGACGCTTGAAGGGTGAAATGGCCGAACTCAGCCCTCGCGAGTGAAGCCGTCCGTACACCTCCAAGGACTCTGATGCTCACTCAGCCCGTCGATGTCGTCGAGTGGATGTTCCCCCGACTCCCCCGCAGCGCCGGCCGTGCCCGTATCCGCTTCATCCGGCAGGCCTTCGAGTGGGAGGTACCCGTCGACTCCGCTGAGACCGGGCTGATCCTCCTCAGCGAACTCGTCACCAACGCCTGCCGCCACGCCCGCTCCCCGCGCGACCGGATGATCGGCGTGCGCGTCCTCCTCCCCGCCCCCTCCCTCCTCCGCATCGAGGTCTCCGACGCGAACCCCGACCTCCCGACCCTCCGCCACGCCACCCCCGACGACGAGTCCGGCCGGGGCCTCGAACTCGTCGCCGCCCTCGCCACCTCCTGGGGCGCCCACCCCCGTGGCGAGGGCTACATCGGCAAGACCGTCTGGTGCGAACTCGCCCTCCCCGCCCCGGCCAACCCTCACGGCTGATTACGTGACGAGCTTGGCCAGTTCCCGCGCCAGCGCTGCCGTGTCAGGGAAGTCGCCATACTTGTCGGCGCCGCACCGGAGGTTCAGAACTCGATCGCCGATGCGGACGAGGACCGTCTCGTTGCCCAGGTAGCCCCCCTGCGGGAGCATCTTGAAGTCCAGCGCCTCGTCGCCCAGGCCGTTCAGCGGCTTGGCGACGAGGCGCGTTTCCACATCACTGCCGCCGGTGCCCACGCGCTTGTTGACGAACGACGGGCAGCGCGCCGCGAAATCCCTGATGGTGGCCAGCTGCTTCGCTGCCTGCCCGGTGCGGAAGGAGGCCACGGTCACCAGGGCGGCGTACTCATTGCCGTCGGTGGACTCCAACTGCTGGCTGGCGTATGCGGCCTCGCCGTCCAGGACGGTCATGTTGCGCATGACGTCGCACGGCGCCGTGGGCCCCAGCGCCGTGGTGCCGGAGAGGACCTGTGCTCCGCTGTCCGACTCGTGGGTGGAGCCGAACTTGGTGTTGAGGGCCCAGCCCGACGGGACGGTTTCCGCGGTGGGCAGATACGCCTTGAGGGCGCTTCCGAGGACGATGGACGGATCCACGCTCGGGATGACCGGGGTGGGCGTCGGTATGAGCGTCGGCAGCCGGAGATCTGTCGAAGCTATCTTGTGCTCCGGACCTACGGATATCGTCGCGGTCGGCACGACCGGGTTCGACGAACCGCCACCGCTCGATGAACCGCCCCCGGAGCACCCCGCCGCGCCGGCAAGGGTGAGCACGATCCCCGCCGTCACCAGAACTCGCACCTTGGCCACGTGGACCTCGCTTCCCTCACGCTGACATGACAGATCGTCATTCACGCTACCCCGCCAGGCCGACAACAGCTCGGCCTGGAGCTGACGGGCGCCGGTCCTGCGGTGCCGACCGTAGAACCGGCGCATGGTCCACCCAGCAGGTCGAGTGGGAGACTCGGGCGCAACACGGCGACCCGAGGAGTTCAAGGCATGGCGACAGATTCCACCGACGAGCCGACAGCCGCGCGTGGGCAGCGAGCTCTCGACCTCCTGGACAAGGCGATAGGCCTCCAGAGCCCGCTGGTGCGCAAGAACATAGCCCGGGCCCGTCAGCGGAACCCTGAGGCGACGCCGACACTGGTGATCCGCAATCTGGAGCGGATGTACGTCAGCGCCTTGACCGGCTCGGGTGCCGCGGTCGGAGGAACCGCGGCCGCGCCCGGAGTCGGCACGGGAGTCGCGCTGGCGCTGTCGGCGGGCGAGGCCCTCTCGTCCCTTGAGTTGAGTGCCCTCTTCGTGCTCTCGGTCGCCGAAGTCCACGGAGTCCCCATCGACGAAGTCGAGCGCCGTCGGACGATCGTGATGGGAATCATGCTCGGCGGGAGCGGCTCCACCACCATTCCCAAGATCGCCGGGCGGACCGGGCAGCACTGGGGACGTCAGATCGTGTCCAAGGTCCCGGTCGAGACCTTGCGGCAGGTCAACAAGGTCCTGGGCAAGAACTTCGTCACCAAGTACGGGACCAAGCAGGGGATCATCGTCCTCGGTCGAGTGGCGCCGTTCGGCATCGGCGCCGTGATCGGTGGTGGCGCCAACGCCGCCGTCGGCGCGATGGCGGTGCGGTCCGCTCGTCGTGCGTTCGGCCCGCCTCCGGAGTCGTGGCCGTGCCCGACGCCCGGCACGCCGCCCACCTCCGAGGACGCGCACGTCTGAGCCGGCTGCCTGCCCGGCGCCCGTCCACAGCAACCCGGTGTCGAGCACGGATGCCGGGACCAGCCGGGCCTCGGTGGCGAGTTCGGGCTCGCGGCGGTCGACCACTGTGCGAGAAGTCGGACCGGCCGACTTCTCGCGCTCCTCTGTTCATCAGGACAACGAGAAGCCCATCCGATTCACCACCGGGGTCATCGGCACGTACATCACCTGCGCGTAGCACGTGGTCGTGTGCGCCGTCGACCCGGCCGGGCAGCCGACCTCCGACCTGGCGGCCACGATCACGCCGCGGGCCTCCATGTCGCCGTTCGGGCCGGACGGGTTCGCCAGCGCCGGGCCGCCGCTGTCCCCCTTCGCGGCGATCGCCCGCAGGTCGCCGCCCTTCGACTCCGCGACGTCCACCGGCTTGATCTTCGTGCCCTCGTCGTTCGTCGTCTCCACGTCGACCCTCTTGACCTGCACGTCGCACTTCCAGCCCGACTGGGCGCCGCTCAGACAGATCAAGTCCCCGACGTTGTTCCGCCCGGCCCCGTACGTGTGCCGGGACGAGCCGCCCTTGTCCGACCAGGCGCCGTCGTAGAACCGGCCGCCGCCGCTCCCGTTGATGGCGATCATG
This sequence comes from Kitasatospora sp. NPDC057542, assembly GCF_042801945.1. Lineage (NCBI taxonomy): Bacteria > Bacillati > Actinomycetota > Actinomycetes > Kitasatosporales > Streptomycetaceae > Kitasatospora > Kitasatospora sp. NPDC057542. The sequence continues at coordinate 2,559 of NZ_JBHVFE010000430.1, read as the reverse complement.
CCGACGTCCAGGCCGGCGCCGGCCGTGGCCAGGTCGCCGATGTAGCTCCCGGTGCCGTTGTAGTACCGGCCGCCGCCGCAGTGCGCGGCGGTCAGGACCACCTTCGTCCCGCCCTTCCAGCCGCTGAACGCCGTCGAGCAGAACGACGCCTTTCCGGTGCTCACCTCGGCGCCCGCGTAGTACGGCGCGCCGTCGGAGTGCCGGCTGCCGGACAGCGCCACCGGTGTTCCCTCGACGCCGGCCGTCACCGGCATCCCGGCGATCTCGGCGGCCCGCGAGGAGTACGCCTGCGCGTCCGCGTCACCGCCGGTCAGTTGCTTCGCCTTCGCCGGCGCGTACGTGATCGCGATGGCGGCGCCGTCCTCCTGCGGGCCGATCGACGTCCACGCGTCGCGCGCCACGGCGGCGGTGAACCGGTCGATCGCGGCGCGCATCTCCGCGCGGGAGTACGGGCTCCGGTGGACGTCGACGGTGTAGCCGGAGCCGGCGTTCGCGGCGTTCGCGTCGAGCAGGGAGCGGACCCTGGCCGGGGCCTCGCCCTTCCAGTAGACGTCGGCGTGCTGGTTCGACGCGTCGATCACGGTCCCGGCGTAGCCGGCCGCCGCCGGATCCCCGGACTCCACCCAGTCCTGCACCGGGTCCGTCATGCGGTGGAGCAGCTGCTGGGCCTCCGGACCGCGGAGCACCGGCAGGCTCACGGACAGGTACGGCTCGTCCTGCACGACGTCGGCGGCGACCAGGCCGGAGGCGACCACGACGGTCAGGGCCAGGGACAGCACGAGGCGGGAGCGGCGCATGAGCAGGTCCTTCCGGTGAGCCGATGGGCCGACACTCAGCGTAGGGACCGATCGACGGTCCGCTACGAATGGAAGCCGTGGACCAGGCCGTCAGTGGTTGCACGCGTGCGGGAATGCGCCCCCGGTAGGGGCGGGACGGCGTCCCGGAGGCAGGTGGGGTGCCTGCGCCGCCCAGCCCCTCGCCCCGAGACAGTCGCGAGAAGTCGGACCGGCCGACTTCTCGCGCAGGCTGGAGGCCCAGCACCGGCCGGTCAGCGGTGGGCCGACGGCGCTGCTGTTCGCCGGGACCCGGACGACGGCCAGGTGTGCGGCATTCACTTCGTCACCGACCCCGACAAGCTCTCCCGCCTATCCCGGAAGGAAGCGCGATGATCGTCGTCACCGGAGCCACCGGAGCCACCGGAACCGGGAAGCGGAGGCGGCGGCCGTCGTCATCCGGCGGTGAGTGTCAAGTCGTTGACCAGGAAGTGGAGTTCCATGTCGTCCGTGAACTCCGCCCACAGCAACTCGGCGTCGAGCACGGATGCCGCGACCAGTCGAGCCTCGGCGACGAGCTCCGGGTGGTAGTCGAAGCCCGGCCAGGGCAGGACGGGGTGGTCGTTCGCCTCGCCGAACCGCCGGACCCGCTCGATGTCGCCCAGGACCGCGTGCGGCAGTGACTCGTTCGCCCAGGACCACAGCCAGGACTGCTGGGAGCGGCTGACGCTGCCGATCATCGTGAGTCGGCCGGTGAGGAACACCTTCCCGTCGCGCGACCACGCGATCTGCGCGTCGTCCATCGACCAGTGGTACTGCACGTCACCCGACAGTCCGAAGCGTTCGACCACGAGGGCCTGCCGAGTGCGGGCACGCTCGCGGGCCGCGCGTACGACCTCCTCCCATCCGGAGTGGTCATGCTTCGAGCGGTCGTCCACTTCGCCTCCTCGCACGGAACTGTCGGCAAGATCATCCCACCCTCCGGGAACAGGCCGGAGTGGTCGAACACCGCGGACCACCGTGAGCGAGAATCGCGGCATGGTGATGGCGCGGCACTGGTACTCGTCGGCTCCCGTGGTGGACGGTCTTCCCCTGATCAGCGAGCCGGGGTTCTGAGCCGCGCACCTCGCCGACCTGTACCAGGGCCTCTCGCCCGAGGACCTCGGCGCGGACCCGGCCGATGCCGGCGCCATGCTGGAGCGGCTTCACGACAAGGCGGCGTGGCCCGTCTTCACCGTGCGTCTCACCGGCGACTTCGCGATCGTCGTGCACTACAACAGCGGCGAGGAGTTCACGAGCACCGACTACTTCCTGACGCACCCGGAGTGGTTCGACTCCCTGGTGCTCGCCGGCGACGACCAGGACCGGATCGGTCCGGGCCTGTGCTGGCCCGAACTCGCGGCAGTGCTCCACACGCCCGACGGGGCCGACGGAGTCACCGATCCCCATGCCCGGCTCCTGCTTCTCCTGCCCGTACTGGGCGATGCCGGGGCGCCTCCGGAAGCGGTGGACCTGGTGGTGGCGGCGCTGAGGGCCCAGGGCGCCCCCGACAGGTGCGAGCCGCTGGCCCGGCGCCTGCTCGAAGGCCACCCGATGTGGGGTGCCGAGGCGTGGTCGTTCGACGCCGACGAGCAGAGCTGGATCTGCGACGGCGAGCACAGCCCGCGGAAGACTCCGTTGGGCGAGCGGCTGCCCGCGGAAGGCAGGACCGCGTTGCAGGCCTGCCTCACGCCGGTCGAACAGGTCAGAGCCTGAGGGGCCTGCGCGAGAAGTCGGACCGGCCGAC
>NZ_JBHVFE010000429.1:0-7878 GCF_042801945.1 Kitasatospora sp. NPDC057542 | reverse complement strand
GGTGCGCGGAGCTGCCGGCCGTACTCGTCGTCCGGCTGCCGGACCGCACGCGCCCGCTGACGGGGTGACGCGCCCCCGAGCCACGGGCGCTCGGGCTACCGCTGCCCGGGCCAGGGCACCGAGGTCTCGACCCCCGTGGTGTAGTCGACGCCGGGGACGTCCCAGCCGTACAGCTGCCGGAACTGGTTGTAGAACCAGGCGGAGCCGGCCGGGTCGGCGGCCAGCGCGGCCATCGGGTCGGCCCACAGCTCCCGCACCCGGTCCTGCACGGCGGGGTCGAGCTCCCAGCCGTCCAGGCGGATGCGGCCCTGCCCGTCCAGGGTGAGCTCCTTCGCGCCGGTCAGCTGCTCCCACAGGTCCACGGCCTGGTCGTCGGTCGTGCGCCAGCCGTCCTCGCCGAGGACGTTGCGCAGCAGCGAGGTGTAGAGGGCGATGGAGGGGATGGCGGTGGACGCCTGGGTGACGGCCGCGCCGGCGACGACGGTGAACGCCCGGCCGCGGCCGGCGAGCAGCCCGGTCTGCAGCTGCCGGGCGGTGGCCTCCAGGTGTTCCTTGGCGGCGCCGATCGTGCCCTGCCGGTAGACCGGCGCGGTGATCTCGGAGCCGACGTAGGACAGGGCCACGGTGGTGAAGCCGGGACCGAGCAGGTCCTCGTCGGCCAGCGCCCGCACCCACAGCCCCCAGTCCTCGCCGCCCATCACCTTGACGGTCGCCGCCCGCTCGGCCTCGTCGGCCGGGGTGAGGTCGACGGTGCCGATCTGCGGGGCGCCGTCCTCGAAGAGCAGGGACGGCGAGGTGTACGGGGAGCCGAGCGGCTTGATCACCGAGTGGTGGACCTCGCCGGCGGCCGGGTCGGTGCGCCGCGGTGAGGCGAGCGAGTAGACGAGGTAGTCGACCGGGCCGTAGCGCTCGGTGAGGAGCTTGAGCACCTCGGCGCGGGTGGCGTCCGCGTAGGCGTCGGCGTTGACGAAGGTGAAGTCGCCTCCGCCCTGCTCGACCAGGGCGGAGGTCGCGGCGGTGCGGTACCAGCCGGCGGTGGCGGTGCGCCGCTCCGTGGCGGCACCCTCGTAGGCGACGCCGATGCCGCGGATGCCCTGGCGGCGCAGCCCGGCGAGCAGGAGCGCCTGGCCGTATCCGGCGCTGGCGCCGAGGACCAGCGCGACCGGGGCCCGACCGGCCGGCGCGGCGGGCTCGATGCGCCGCCACTGGCGGTCGACGGTGGCCTCGCTCCCGGCCGGGTGGGAGTTGACGATCAGGTAGCCCCGCTGTTTGGGGGTGATCTGCTGGATGCTCACGCGGTGGTGCCCTCTCCGATCCGGAGATCGTGATCAAGGTGTCGGTCGTCCGGAGCCTATCCGCGCCGTCGGGCGCCGCCTCTGCCATGCCGTCACGGAAGATGCGGCCCGTACTTGTCGGAGGTCGTCATTGCGGCGGTGTCCTGCTTCGGCTAACCGGAAGGCCGGTCACCGTGCGGACGGGTCGGCGGCACGCCCGGGGCGGTCCAGGCGCCAGACCACCGCGGTCCCGCTGCCGGCCGGGGCGACCGGCGGTGCGGCCGGCTCCCGCCGGAGTTCGGTGAAGCCCAGACGGCGCGGGACGGCGGCGCTCGCGGTGTTGGCCCGGTCGTGCACGATCTCCAGGTACGCCACCTCCGACAGGGTGAACGTCTCCTCGGCCAGCGCCGCCACCGCCCGGGTGGCGAGGCCCCGGCCGGTGGCGGCGGGGTGCAGCCAGTACCCGATGCGGCGGCCGCCGGGCTCGGCCGCACGGGCGGTCTGGCACATGCCGACCGGGGTGCCGTCCTCGACGATCGCGTAGTTGTACACCTCGCCGCTCGCCCACCAGGTGTCGCACCTGCCGAGCAGCGCGCGGGTGTGCTCCTCGTCGTGCCGGGCCACCCACGGCTCCCAGGGCCGCAGGTGGTCCAGCGACTCCTCGATCAGCGTGAAGGCAGCCTCGAAGTCCTCCTGCCCCCGCCAGCGTCGCAGCACGAGGTCTCCGCGCTCGATGACGTTCCTCGGTCGCCCCATGACGGCCGTGCTCCTTTCCCACGGCGCCCGCCGCAACGACCCGTGGTGAACCGCCCCGCGAGTGAACTGCCCCGCGCCGCACACCCGGTGATGGTCAGTGGCCGCCGCGCGGGATGTCGCAGCCGTTGCGGTCCGGGTAGCCCGAGAAGGCCTCCGCCCTGGCGGAGTCGGGGATCGTCGTCCCGGTCAGGCACATCCCGGTGGCCTGGACGACGAACCCGACGGTGGTCCGCCCGTTCTCGTACACCTGCACCTTCTCCGCCGGGTAGCCGAGGCCGGTGAGCCGGGCGCGGGTGCTGTCCGGGGTGTAGTCGTTGCCCGTGCCGGAATGCCGAGGCGCCCCCCGCCGGGTTCTGATCGTCGTCATCCCGCGATGATGCCCCGGCCGACCGGGCCGCGTCACCTCCCCGCGGCCGCCCGGCAGGCCTACCGGGAGCCGATGGGCGCAGGCCGTCCCCTCCCGGGGCTGCTCCTCCCCTTCCCCCGACGAACACCCCGGCCCCACCCGCGAGTTGTGGAGATTGGGTGCCCGTCGACTGCGCCGCCGCGCACCGGGTAGGGGCCGGACAGGGTCGCCGGCCCACCCGGGACCGGCGCCACGGCCACAGGAGGGTCGTTCGATGCAGATGCCCGCCCACCCGATGCCCGTCACCTTCCCCGACAGCCCGCTGCCCGACGTCCCGGTCGTCGCGGAGCTGCGGTTCGACCCGAGCCTGCCCTACGCGGCCTGCCTGGCGTTCCCGCTGACGCCCTGCGCGTGCGTACCGGCCGAGGCCCAGGTGTGCTGGTACTTCAGCCGCGAGCTGCTGACCGAGGGCCGGCACGCCCCGGCCGGCAGCGGCGACGTCCGGGTGAGCCCGGGGCACGAGGGCGAGGTCCTGATCACCCTGCGGGGGACCGACGGCGAGCAGGCCGTCCTCAGCGCGCCGGAGGAGGAGGTCACCGCGTTCCTCTCGGACTCCTTCCGGCTGGTGCCCGCCGGCGCGGAGTCCGACCACCTCGACGTGGACGCCGCACTCGCCCGGCTGCTGGCGGAGGACTGAGCGCCCGGGCGAGCGGCGCACGGATGACCGTGCCCGTTGCGCCGTTGGAGTGCTCTGGCACCGCCCACCGCGGCAACCGCAGCCCTCGGCCGCCCCGCGCGCCGGGAGGCCCACTAGGTTCCTGCCGTGGACGAAACCAGGGCTTCGAACGGGCGCGAGCCGTCCGCCGGCGAGCGTGTCGCGACCCACCTGGACGGGCGGCTGCCGGTCATGGAGGCAGGCCGGGAACTGCTCCGCAAGGTCTTCCCGGACCACTGGTCCTTCCTGCTCGGCGAACTCGCGCTGTACAGCTTCGTGGTGCTGCTGCTGACCGGCGTCTACCTGACGCTCTTCTTCGATCCGAGCATGGACGAGGTCGTCTACCAGGGCGCCTACCTGCCGCTCAGCGGCGTGCGGGTCTCCGAGGCGTACGCGTCGACGCTGCGGATCAGCTTCGAGGTGCGGGGCGGACTGATGATCCGCCAGATCCACCACTGGTCGGCGCTGCTGTTCGCCTCCGCGATCGGCGTGCACCTGCTGCGGGTGTTCTTCACCGGGGCGTTCCGCCGCCCGCGCGAGCTCAACTGGATGATCGGGGTGACGCTGTTCAACCTCGCGCTGCTGGAGGGGTTCTCCGGCTACTCGCTGCCCGACGACACCCTCTCCGGCACCGGCCTGCGGATCGCCGAGGGCGTGCTGCTCTCGGTGCCGCTGGTCGGCTCCTACCTCACCCTGTTCGCCTTCGGCGGCGAGTTCCCCGGGCACGACATCATCCCCCGGCTGTTCACCCTGCACGTCCTCCTGGTCCCCGGCCTGCTGCTGGCCCTGGTCGGGGCGCACCTGACGCTGGTGGTGACGCTGAAGCACACCCACTGGGCCGCCCCCGGCCGCACCAACCGCAACGTCGTGGGGATGCCCTTCTTCCCCCAGTTCCTGACCCGTACGGTGGGCCTGCTGTTCACGGTGGGCGGTGTGATGGCGCTGTCGGCCTTCCTCGCCGAGATCAACCCGATCTGGCGGTACGGCTCCTACCGCCCCGACGTCGTCGGGACGGGCGCGCAGCCGGACTGGTACATCGGCTTCATCGAGGGGGCCCTGCGGCTGATGCCGGCTGCGGAGACCAGGGTGCTCGGGCACACCGTGTCGTGGAACGTGCTCCTGCCCGCCCTGGTGGTGCCCGGCCTGCTGTTCACGGCGCTGTACGCCTACCCCTTCGTCGAACGCTGGCTCGACCCCGACACCGGCGAACACCACCTGTGCGACCGCCCGCGCAACAAGCCCACCCGCACCGCACTGGGCACCGCCGGGATCACCGTCTACGCCGTGCTGCTGATCGCCGGCGGCAACGACGTGATCGCGTACACCTTCGAGCTCTCCGTCAACGCGCTCACCGTGGCGCTGCGGACGGCGCTGATCGTGCTGCCGCCGGTGGTCTTCATGCTCACCCGGCGCCTCTGCCTGGCCCTGCAGGCGCGGGACCGCGCCCGGCTGCTGGACGGCGACGAGACCGGCCGGATCGACCAGTCCCACGACGGTGGCTTCTCCGGCCACCACCGCCCGGTGCCCGCGGCCGAGCGGTACGTGCTGCTGGCGCGTGCCGCGGCGGAGCCGGCGACCGCCCCGGAGGGGGCACCGCGGCACCAGCGGGTGCGCGCCGCGGCGAGCTCCTGGTACCACCGCGACCGGGTCGAACTCCCGGCCACCGAGGGGGAGTCGGAGCGCGTCGCGGCCGTCCTCACCGCCCCGGCCCACCCCGCTCCCCCGGCCGTCCGGGCGCCCGGGCCGTCCCGGGGCGGCCCGCTCCGGCGGCTGCTGCGCCGCCTCAGCCCGCGTCGTGGTCGCGGTACTGGAAGATGAAGCCGGCGACGGCGAGCGCGAGCACCAGCGCGCCGAGGACGATCAGCCACCGGGCGAAGACCAGCCCCAGCGCGAAGACCGTCACGCCGACCGCCGCGAGGACCGGGTAGCCGCTGCGGGCCGGGAAGAACCCCACCGGCCCGGCGGCCTCCGCGATCTCGGCCTCCTTGCGGTCCTGCGCCCGGCCGCCGCCCAGCCGCTGGTGCTGGACGAACCAGAACAGCGCGACCAGGCCGGACATCAGGAACGCCACCGTCAGGATCGCCTTGCCGGCCGGCTCCCGGGCCCAGAAGCCGTAGACCAGCCCGGTCACCGCGAAGAACACCGTCATGACGGCGAACAGCCACCCCTCCGCCTTCACCGCCCGCTCCCCCGCTCCCCGGTACGGCCGGACGGCTGCCCGGAGGTGCCGTTCGACGGCTCGTCCGTGGGCACCTCCGGATGGTGCAGGTCGAAGGCCGGGGACTCGGAGCGGATCCTGGGCAGCGCGTGGAAGTTGTGCTGCGGCGGGGGGCTGGAGGTGGCCCACTCCAGTGACCGGCCCCAGCCCCACGGATCGTCCTCGGTGACCCGGGTGCCGTGCCGGGTGGTGGTCCAGACGTTGTAGAAGAACGGCAGGTTGGAGACCCCGAGCAGGAACGAGCCGATCGAGGCGCACACGTTCAGCGCCGTGAAGTCGTCCACGGCCAGGTAGCTCGCATAGCGGCGCGGCATCCCCTGGGCGCCCAGCCAGTGCATCACCAGGAAGGTGGTCTGGAACCCCACGAACAGGATCCAGAAGTGCACCTTCCCCAGCTTCTCGTCGAGCATCTTCCCGGTGAGCTTCGGCCACCAGAAGTAGAAGCCCCCGAAGGTGGCGAAGACGACCGTCCCGAACAGCACGTAGTGCAGGTGGGCCACCACGAAGTAGCTGTCGGTGACGTGGAAGTCGATCGGCGGCGCGGCCAGCAGCACCCCGCTCAGCCCGCCGAACAGGAAGGTCACCAGGAAGCCGATCGACCAGAGCATCGGGGTCTCGAAGGACAGCGAGCCGTTCCACATCGTCCCGACCCAGTTGAAGAACTTCACCCCGGTGGGCACCGCGATCAGGAAGGACATCATCGAGAAGAACGGCAGCAGCACCTGGCCGGTGGCGAACATGTGATGCGCCCACACCGACATGGACAGCGCGGTGATGGCGATGGTCGCACCGATCATCCCGTAGTAGCCGAACAGCGGCTTGCGGCTGAACACCGGGATGATCTCGCTGACGATGCCGAAGAACGGAACCGCGACGATGTAGACCTCGGGGTGGCCGAAGAACCAGAACAGGTGCTGCCACAGCAGCGCCCCGCCGTTGGCCGCGTCGAAGGCGTGCGCGCCGAACTTGCGGTCCGCCTCCAGGCAGAGCAGCGCGGCGGTCAGCACCGGGAAGGCCAGCAGCACCATGACGGAGGTGAACAGCACGTTCCAGGTGAAGATCGGCATCCGGAACAGCGTCATGCCCGGCGCCCGCAGGCAGGTGATGGTGGTGACGAAGTTGACCGACCCCAGGATGGTGCCCAGGCCGGCCACCACCAGCCCGAACGCCCAGAGGTCCCCGCCCGCCCCGGGCGAGAACAGCGGACCGTTCAGCGGCGCGTACGCGAACCAACCGAACGAGGGCGCGCCCTGGGTGGTGAGGAAGCCGCTCAGCACCATCAGCCCGCCCAGCAGGAAGGCCCAGTAGGTGAAGGCGTTCAGCCGGGGGAAGGCCACGTCCGGCGAGCCGATCTGCAGGGGCATGATCGCGTTGGCGAACCCGGCGAAGGTCGGGGTGGCGAACAGCAGCAGCATGATCGTGCCGTGCATGGTGAACAGCTGGTTGTACCGCTCGTTCGACAGCAGCCCGGTGTCCGGCCCCAACAGCTGGGCCCGCATCAGCAGCGCGAGCACGCCCCCGACCAGGAAGAAGCCGAAGGCCGTCGCCAGGTAGAGGTTCCCAATGACCTTGTGGTCCGTGGTGAACAGCCAGCGCAGCAGCGTGCTGCCCTGCCGGACCCGCGCCCGGGTGCGATCCTGCGCCCGGGGCGGCGCGGTGGACGAAGCACTCATGGAACCTCCGCAGCGGAGCCGGTGACGCCCCCGGTCGCGGCGCCGACTCCCTCCCCGGCCCGGCGGAGGGCCCGCCCTCGCACGCCTTCGCCGACCCTAGCGGTGGCGGCCCGGGCCGCCGGGGCGCCACGCGGTACGGCCCGTCGACCGGGTGTGGCGCCGCTTTGCGGCCGGCTCAGCGCTCCCGCAGGCCGGGGACCACCTCGCGCAGGCGCTCGGCGCCGATCGCACCCGCCCGCAGCAGGACCGGCACCTCGCCGGTGATGTCCACGATCGAGGAGGGCACGGCGGCCGCGGTCGGGCCCCCGTCGAGGTAGACGGCCACCGAGTCGCCGAGCATGCCCTGGGCGGCGTCGCAGTCCTGCGGCGACTCGTGCCCGGTCAGGTTCGCACTGGAGACGGCCAACGGTCCGGTGGCGTTGAGCAGTTCGATGGCGACCGGGTGCGCGGGCATCCGCACCGCGACCGTCCCACCGGTCTCGCCGAGGTCCAGTTCGACCGACTCCAGGTGGCGGGCCACCACGGTCAGCCCGCCCGGCCAGAACTCCTTGACCAGCTCCCGCGCGCGCTCCGTCACCTCGACCAGCCCGTCCAGCGCCTCCGGGGAGCCGACCAGCACCGGCGAGGGCATGTTCCGCCCCCGGCCCTTGGCCCGCAGCAGGCGGTCGACCGCCTGCGCCGCGAAGGCGTCCGCGCCCACGCCGTACACGGTGTCCGTGGGCAGTACGACGAGTTCACCGCGGCGCACCGCGGCCACGGCCTCGCGCAGCCCGGCTGCGCGCTCCGAGGGGTCCGAGCAGTCAAAACGACGAGTCATCAGGGGTCTCCACCGGCGGGCCGCCGGCCCGCACCGTTCCTCCGGCCCGGCCACCTCTCCGACCGGACACGACCTGGTC
>NZ_JBHVFE010000428.1:0-7880 GCF_042801945.1 Kitasatospora sp. NPDC057542 | reverse complement strand
CGCCGGGCCCCGTCGCAGCGGGTCCTGGATCAGGAGTCCTGGATCGGAGCGTCCTCGATCAGGGGTGCCTGGGTCAGGCCTTGCCGTTCGCCTTCTGCTCGGCGAAGCGGACCAGGGTGCGCACCGCGCTCGCGGTGCCGCCCTTCGGGGTGTAGCCGTACGGCGCGCCCTCGTGGAACGCCGGACCGGCGATGTCCAGGTGCGCCCAGTCGGTGCCCTCGGCCACGAACTCCTTCAGGAACAGACCGGCCACCAGGCCGCCGCCCATCCGCTCGCCCATGTTGGCCAGGTCGGCGATGGTCGACTCGGTGAAGCCCTTGCGCAGCTCGGCCGGCAGCGGCATCGGCCAGGACTGCTCGCCCACCTCGCCGGCCAGGGCGTGCAGGTTGTCGCGCAGCTCGTCGTCGTTGGCCATCACGCCGAAGGTGCGGGTGCCCAGGGCCAGCACCATGGCGCCGGTCAGGGTCGCCACGTCGACGATGACGTCCGGGTTCTCCTCGCCGGCCCGCACGATCGCGTCGGCCAGGACCAGGCGGCCCTCGGCGTCCGTGTTCAGGACCTCGACGGTCTTGCCGCCGTACATCTTCAGCACGTCGCCCGGGCGGGTCGCGGAGCCGGACGGCATGTTCTCGGCCAGCGCCAGCCAGGCGGTCACGTTGACGACCAGGCCCAGGCGCTTGGCGGCCACCACGGCGGCGAACACGGCGGCGGCGCCGGCCATGTCGCACTTCATGGTCTCGTTGTGGCCGGCCGGCTTCAGCGAGATGCCGCCCGAGTCGTAGGTGATGCCCTTGCCGACGAACGCCACGGTGGCCTTGGCCTTCGGGTGGGTGTAGGCCACCTTCACCAGGCGGGGCGGGTTCGCCGAGCCGCCGCCGACGCCCAGCAGGCCGCCGAAGCCGCCCTTGGCCAGCGCCTTCTCGTCCAGCACCTCGACCTTGAGGCCGTGCTCCTTGCCGGCCGCCTGGGCGATCGCGGCGAAGCTCTTCGGGTTCAGGTCGTTCGGCGCGGTGTTGACCAGGTCGCGGGCCCGGTTCATCTCCTCGCCGATCGCGGTGGCGCGCTCCACGGCGGCCTTGGCGTCCTTGCTGCCCTTGCGGGCGGCCAGCAGGACCAGCTCGCCGACCGGCTCCTTGCCGTTGCCGTTGGCCTTGTACGTGCCGAAGGCGTACGAGCCGAGCAGACCGCCCAGCGCGACCGCCTCGACGTCCTCCGGGGACTCGGCCGGCAGCGCCAGCGCGGCCTTCTTGGCACCGGCCAGGGTGCGGGCGGCGACACCGGCGGCGCGGCGCAGCGCCTCCGGCTCGTAGCCGTCCTCGGCGGCCTCGCCCAGGCCGACCGCGAGCACGAACGCGGCCTTCAGACCGGCGGGGGAGGGGACCTTGACGGCCTCGCCCTCGGCGCCGGTCGCGCCCAGGGTGCTGAGGACCTCGGCCAGCTTGCCCTCGAACGCCTCGTTCACGGCCTCGGTGCCGGGGGCCAGCACGATGCCCTTCGGGCCCTTCGCGACACCGACCACCAGGGCGTCCGCGCGCAGGGAGGCGGCGGAGGAGGTGCTCACAGACAATGCAGTCACGTAATGCGTCCTGTTCTTTCGCGGTCCACGGCCGGCCGCGGCGAGGCTGCCGCACCGGCGCAGCCCGCCGTCGCAGGCCGTCCGTCGGCGGGCCTCCGGGGTCCGGGCCCCCTGGCGCGCGCGTCCGCGGGAAGCGGCCGCGCACGCCAGAGGCCCCGGCTCCTCGGTACGCGCCGGGCGGGCAGGACCTGCGGCGGTGCAGGGCTGCGGTGCTTCACGCATGGTAGTCCGCATGCTGGGATCACGCGCCGCCCGGTGTCAGCCGAGCAACGCCAGGGCGAACAGCGAGGCGGTCGCGGCGGTCTCGGCCATCGCCCCGAGCACGTCCCCGGTGATCCCGCCGAACCTGCGGACACACCGTCCGAGCAGCAGTCGGGCGCATCCGGCGCCGAGCACAACGGCCAGCGGGAGACGGAGAACTGACCATCCGTCGAACAGTCCGGCCGCTGCCAGGAGGAGAGCCGCGGCGGCCGTCCCGGCGGCGGCCCCGGCGGGCGGTACGGTGCTCGCCACCACCGCCCCCAGCCCGCCCGGCCGGGCGGCCGGCACCGACCGCAGGCAGCCCCAGGCGAGCGCGCACCGGGCGGCCGTCGCCGAGGCGAGCACCGCGAGTGCGCCGCGCAGCGGCGAGTGACCGAACTGCCCGGCCAGCGCGGCGGCCTGGGCGAGCAGGACGAGGACCAGGGTCAGTACGCCGAACGGACCGATGTCGGACTGCTTCATGATGCGCAGCGCGTCCTCGGCCGGCTTCCCGCTGCCCAGCCCGTCGGCGACGTCCGCCAGGCCGTCCAGGTGCAGTCCCCGGGTCAGCCCGGCGAGCACCCCGAGCGCGGCCATCGCGCCGAGCAGCCCGCCCGCGCGCCAGGCCACCAGCGCCCCGGCCGCGGCCGCCATCGCCCCCAGCACCAGCCCGACCGCCGGGGCCGTGACCATCGCCCGGGCGGCCGCGGCCCGGTCCCACCGCTCCACCCGCACCCGCAGCATGGACAGCGTCCCGAACCCGAACCGCAGGCCGTCGGCCCAGGTGGCCCGATCGCTGCCGCCGGCCATGACCACGTTCCTCTCACAGCAAGAACGCCCCCGGTAGGGGCGTCCTTCGGATTGTCGGGCCTTCATCCGGGAGCGCGGGGAACCGCGCGAGGCGCAAGGGCCGGGCCCGAAACGACATCAGCGACGGTCGGTCGCCGGTGTTCCGGAAGCCGGTGGCAGCCGGTTGCCGGCGCTCCGCCCCGCTACAGCTTCCGCAGCAGATCCGCCGCCGAGGGCAGCTTCGGCTGCTCCTTCGGCCCGCTCGGCGGCTCCGGGGCGAACGGCTTCGGCGCCTCGTCCGCGAGCACGTCCCCCGCGGCCTGGAGCAGCGGCAGCGCCAGCAGCGCGCCGACGCCCTCGCCCATGGTGATGCCCTGGTCCTGCAGCGGCGTCAGAGTCAGCCGGTCGTACGCCTTCGCCTGGGCCGGCTCGCCGCTGGACTGCCCGGCCCGCCACCACTCCGGCGCCCGGAAGGCGATCCGCTGCGCGACCAGCGCGCAGGCCGCCGAGACCACGCCGTCCAGCACCACCGGCAGCCGCCGTACGGCCGCCTGGAGCAGGAAGCCGGTGATCGCCGCGAAGTCGGCCCCGCCGGTGGCGCCGAGCAGCGCCAGCTGGTCGCCGAGCACCGGCCGGGCCCGCCGCAGCGAGTCCCGGATGGTGGCGCACTTGACCATCCACACCCGGTCGTCGATCCCGGAGCCGCGCCCGGTCACCGCCGCCGCGTCGGTCCCGCAGAGCGCGCCGACCAGTACACCGGCCACCGTGGTGGAGCCGACCCCGAGGTCGCCGAGCAGCACCAGGTCGGTGCCGGCGTCGGCCTCCTCGTCGGCGACGGCCATGCCGGCCCGGAACGCCCGGACGGTCTCCTGCGCGGTGAGCGCGTCCTCGACGTCGATCCGCCCGGAGCCGCGCCGGACCCGGTGGGCGACCACCTCGTCCGGGAAGCCGGCCGGGTCGGCGTCCACCGCGACGTCGACGACCCGCACCCGGGCGCCGTAGCGCGCGGCCAGCCGGGACACCGGCGCGCTGCCGTCGAGCACGGCCCGCACCCGGGCCGCGGTGCCGCCCTCGGCGGGCATCCGGGAGACCCCGAGCGCCGCCACGCCGTGGTCGGCGGCGAACAGCAGCACCTTGGGAGCGGAGATCGGCAGCACCGGGGAGCGCCCCTGCACCGAGGCCAGCCAGCTGCCCAGCTCCTCCAGCCTGCCGAGCCCGCCGCGCGGCCGGTCGGCCGCCTGCCAGCGCTCCTCGGCGGCCCGCCGGGCGCTCTCGTCGGGGCGCTCGACGAGCGAGGAGAACGTATCGAGATCCACGGTCGTGTCCATCGTCCGGAAGGCTACACGCCGCACGTGTTCAGTCCGAGGCTGGCTTGACGTCCGGCTTGATGGTGAGCGCCTGCCCGGCCACCACCAGCAGGACCCGCTCCGAGGCGTCCGCCACGGCCATGTTGAGCCGGCCCAGGGTGTCGCGGAAGCGGCGGCCCGCGGCGGTGGCCGGGACGACGCCCATGCCGACCTCGTTGCTCACCGCGACGACCGCCCGCCCGGTGGCCGCCCAGGCCCGCGCCAGCGCCTCGCAGCGGCGCTGAACGGCGGCCTCGCCGCCGTCCGCCCAGACCTCGTCGTCCCAGGCGCCGCACTCGTCCATCACGGCGGTCAGCCACAGGGCGAGGCAGTCGATCAGCACCGGCGCCGGGTCGGCGGGGTCGGCCAGCACGGCCTCCAGGTCGCAGGTCTCGGCGGTGCGCCAGCCCGCCGGCCGTCGGTCCCGGTGCAGTGCGACCCGCTGGGCCCACTCGGCGTCGCCGTCCCGGGTGCCGCCGGTGGCCACGTACAGGACGTCCGGGTGGTCGGCGAGCAGCTGTTCGGCGCGGGTGGACTTGCCGGAGCGGGCGCCGCCGAGCAGCAGCGTGCGGGGCAGCGTGGGACGGGTGGGCCGGGATGGGGTCGCCATGGCGACCATCCTGCCGGACCAGGCATACGGAAGATCCGGCCGGGCAGGCTATGGTGCGCAGCAACACAGGCAGCGTGGTCAGTGGGAGGAGCCGGCATGGTCTGGACGTGGCGGTACGAGAAGGCGGACGGCAGCGCGGTGACGCCCGGCGGCGGGCAGGAGGAGTTCGCCGGCCAGGGGGACGCCGAGACCTGGATCGGGGAGACCTGGAAGCAGCTCGCGGACGACGGTGTGGACACCGCGGTGCTGCTGGAGGACGACCGGGTCGTCTACGCGATGAGCCTGAGCGAGGAGTAGACCCGACGGGGTGGAGCGGCCGCGGAGCGGCTACTTCGCCCCGATCACGTGCAGGAGCGCGGCGACCTGCCGGTACGGGTCGGTGCGGCCGGCCCGGTCCTCGGCTTCCAGGAGCTGGGCCAGTTGCCGCCCGTCCACCGGCGGGGCCGCGTCGTCCGGGGCGTTGTCGGTGAAGACCCGCACGCCGTACCAGTGCCGCAGCGGCACCGACACCTCGGAGAGGGTGACGGTGAGGTCGGCGAGCCGGTCGGCCCGCGCGGCCAGTCCGAGCCGGTTGTAGTACCGGTCGCTCTCGAAGGCGTGCAGGGCGGCCCGCCAGTCTCCGGCGGCGGCATGCCGCAGGGCGAGCGCATCGCGGTTGCGGACCAGCAGCGAGAGCAGCCCGCCGGGCGCCAGCAGCCGGGCCAGCGAGGCGATCATCGGGTCCGGGTCGGGCAGGTACATCAGCACGCCGTGGCAGACCACCACGTCGAAGCTGCGCGGGCCGAACCAGCGCCCGCACTGGTGGCCGTCGCCGCTGAGCAGCTGCATCCGGCCGCGGACCTCCGGCGGCTCCTCGGCGAGCGCCCCCTGGGCGACGCCGAGCGCGACCGGGTCCGAGTCGATCCCGGTGACGTAGTGGCCGGCCCGGGCCAGGCGCAGCGCCTGGGTGCCCTGGCCGCAGCCGATGTCGAGGACGCGCTGCGCGCTGCGCCCGGACAGCTGTTCGGCGAGCTGGCGGGCGACGAGCTCCTGGCGGACGAAGTTGCGCAGCCCGCCGAGCCGGTCCAGCCAGGCGCCGGTGCCGCCCGCGAAGGACCCGCTGCGCGAGGGCAGCCGGCGCTCCTGGGCCAGCCGGTCGTGGCCGCCGCCCCCCTGCCCCGGAAGCGCGTACAGGCCGGGCCCCTCCCAGGAGGGCGGGGCCCAGCCGGAGTCGACCGGTTCGGCGGTCAGGGCTTCTCCCCGCGCCGCACCTGCGGCTTGGGCAGGCGCAGCCGGCGCATCTGGAGGGTGCGCATGATGCCGTACGCGACGGCGCCGCGGGTGTTCTGACCGGCGAAGCGCTCGGCCAGCTGCTTGCGCAGGCCCAGGCCGAGGCGGACGAAGTCCAGGATCACGAACACGAAGAACAGCAGGAACAGCAGGGTGGAGAGCAGCTGGAGCGTCGGCACCTTGATGATGCTGAGCACCAGGATGACCACGGCGGCCGGCAGGAAGAACTCGGCGAGCGACCAACGGGAGTCCACGTAGTCGCGGGCGAACTTGCGCACCGGGCCCTTGTCGCGGGCCGGTAGGTGGCGCTCGTCGCCGTTCAGCAGGGCCTGGCGCTGCTTCTCGCGCTCGACGCGCATGCGCTCACGCCCCTGGCGGGCGGCCTCCTTGCGGTCCTTGGGCACGGTCACCCGGGTGCGCCGGTTGGCCTCGGCCTCACTGCGCTTGGGGGTGGGGCGGCCCTTCTTGGCCTGCGGGTCGCGGGCCTGGGTCGTCTCGTCCTGCTTCTCCAGCACGGTGGCGGAGGCGGCGGCATCATCTGAACGGCGTCGGAACACACCACCAGCGTACGGGGTGCGACGCGGCTTCCACGGGTGCCCTCGGACCCAAACGCATATCGATACCACCAGGTCGCCATCCGAACGGGGTTTCCCGGAGCCTTCCCGTAGGGGATCAGTCGGATGGACGATGGGGGGGATGAGGGGCGGATCCACCCGGGGGAGGAGGAAACGCCACTGGTCGCTGTAGCAGTCTTGTTGCAGGCAGGTGCACTGCGGCGACGGGCTCGCTGCACATACACTCGTCGTGTCTGGTAACGAGATAGAGACCGCAGGCCGGAGAAGGGGGCACCCGAGGCCCATGAGCGACGGAATCATGAAGCGTATGGGGCTGATCTTCCGCTCCAAGGCGAACAAGGCCTTGGATCGGGCGGAGGATCCGCGTGAGACGCTGGACTACTCCTACCAGAAGCAGCTCGAACTGCTGCAGAAGGTACGGCGTGGTGTCGCGGACGTCGCGACCTCGCGCAAGCGGCTCGAACTCCAGCTGACCCAGCTCCAGCAGCAGTCGGCGAAGTACGAGGACCAGGGCCGCAAGGCACTGTCGCTCGGCCGCGAGGACCTTGCCCGCGAGGCGCTGACCCGCAAGGCCAACATGCAGTCGCAGATCAACGACCTGGAGACGCAGTACCAGCAGCTCCAGGCCGAGGAGGAGAAGCTCACGCTCGCCTCCCAGCGACTTCAGGCCAAGGTGGACGCCTTCCGCACCAAGAAGGAGACCATCAAGGCGACGTACACGGCCGCCCAGGCGCAGACCCGCATCGCCGAGTCCTTCTCCGGCATCTCGGAGGAGATGGGCGACGTCGGCCTGGCGATCCAGCGTGCCGAGGACAAGACCGCCCAGATGCAGGCCCGCGCCGGGGCCATCGACGAGCTGCTCGCCTCCGGAGCGCTCGACGACGCGAGCGGTCTCGGCCGCAAGGACGACATCGAGGCCGAGCTGGAGCGCGTGGCCGGCGGTTCCGACGTCGAGCTTGAGCTGGCCCGGATGAAGGCCGAGCTGTCCGGTCCCTCCACCGCCGGCCCCGCCGCGATCGAGCAGGGCAAGCCGCAGGACGTCCAGCCGCAGCCGCAGCAGGACACCCCGCGCATCAACTACAACAAGTGATCTGAGCTCGACCCCACGAACCAGGGAGACGCACGGCATGATCATCAGGGTCATGGGTGAGGGGCAGTACGAGGTGGGCGAGGACCACCTGAACGAGCTGAACACGCTCGACGCTGATCTCGTCACCGCAGTGGAGTCGGGCGACGAGGAGCGCTTTCGCCTGACCTACGGCAAGCTGCTGGCCGCGGTGAAGGAGTCGGGTGCTCCGGTGCCGCTGGACTCGCTGGAGCCGTCGGAGCTGATCCTGCCGAACGCGGACGCGACGATCGCCGAGGTCCGCGAGCTGCTGATGGCCGACGGCGAGGGCGTGATCCCGGGCTTCCCCGAGTAGCGCTTGCGGCTGCTGCCAGACGAAAGGGCGGGCCCCCTCCGGTGGGAGGGGGCC
>NZ_JBHVFE010000427.1:0-7889 GCF_042801945.1 Kitasatospora sp. NPDC057542 | reverse complement strand
CCCTGAACGCGGTCCGGGCCCCGACAGCGGCGCGCTGTCGGGGCCCGGTACGGCTTCGCGGCTACGGCCGCCCGAAGTGGGTCGGGTAGTAACCCGAGCTGAGGGTCGAGATCCGGACGGTCGTGCCCGGCCGTGGCGCCTCCACGAACTTGCCGCCGCCCAGGTATATCCCCACGTGGTGGATCCCCGAGGCCCGGCCGCTGTCGGACCAGAACACCAGGTCGCCGCGGCGCAGCTGCCCGGCGCTGATCGGCGTGGTCGCCGCGTACTGGTCGTCGGCCACCCGCGGCAGGCTTATCCCCGCGCGCCGGTAGGCCTGCTGGACCAGCCCGGAGCAGTCGTAGCCGGACGGGCCGTTGCCGCCCCAGACGTACGGCCTGCCCAGCTGGGCGAGCGCGTAGTCGATGGCCGACTCCATGCTCCCGGAGGCAGGAGCGGGGCTGGCCGCCGAACGGCTCGCGGGGAGCGCGGGGGCCGGGGCCGGGCCGCCGCCGGACTGCCCGGTGCGGCTCGCGTAGACGTCGTAGTGGCTGGTCCAACGCCACTCGCCGCTGCCGTTCTTGAACCAGTACTTCGACCCGTCCCAGCCCTGGCGCACCCCGGCGGAGGAGGCCGAGCCGTTGGAGACGGCCCGGGCGGTGGAGCCGGCCGAGCCGCCGGACTGCCCGGTGCGGCTCGCGTAGACGTCGTAGTGGCTGGTCCAACGCCACTCGCCGGAGCCGTTCTTGAACCAGTACTTCGACCCGTCCCAGCCCTGCTTCCCGGCCGCGGCGTGCGCGGATCCGGCGCCGGCCGTCAGGCCGACGACGCCGGCGCCCGCCAGCACGGTGGTGGCCAGGCAGGTGCTTCGCACGGCCCGGTGTATTCGGCCGCCGCCGGCCGCCACCGCGGAGCGGGCGGTGCGCGGCCGGACGGCGCAGTTCGGGCAGCCGCAGCCCGCGATCGCGGGGATGCTGCCGAGGCGTTCCTCGAAGCCGATCAAACCGGGATCACCGTCGGGGCCGCCTGAGCCGATGGTGATGGCGGGTTCGGCGTACGCGCCGGTGGCTATCCTCATGCGGGTCGTCCTTCCTTCCGCCCGGCACGGGAGGCCGGGGACGGTACCGAGGCGGCCACTCCGGCCGGGGCGACGAAGGCGACCAGCAGCTGTTCCATCAGCGCGCTGCGAGCGGCCAGGTCCAGTTCGTGCGCGGTCGCGCGCTCCAGACGGCGGACGGCGAGCGCCGCCGCCTCCACCGCGTCGTCCACCAGCACCGTGCGCAGGCCCGCGTCCAGGTCGGCCAGCCTGCGCCGGCGCATCGACTCGGCCACCTCGGGTGCGTAGTCCAGGGCCAGCGGCTGCACCGAGTAGACCTCCAGGCCGGCCGGGGCGACCTCGGCGGCCAGCGCTCTGGTCAACTCGTCGGCGAACCACTGCCCGTCGCGCAGCGCGGGGCCGGGCGCCGCGTTGCTGTCACAGGGCAGGGTGGACGCGGTGCGGGTGAGCACCGCCTGGACCTGCTCGCGCAGGTAGCTCTCGTGGTCCTCGATCGCCAGCAGCGCCCGTGCGGTGTCCTTGACCCGCCAGACGATCAGCAGCCGGACCACGATCGGCGTGCCGGTGCGGTCCACTACCCTGACCGACTCGCTGCGCCAGTGCCGCAGCCGCACGTCCACGCGCCGGCGGCGCAGCAGCGGGTTGACCCAGACCAGGCCGGTCCGGCGGACGGTGCCCCGGTAGCGGCCCCAGCGGGTCAGCACCCGGGTCTCGCCGCCCGCGTTGGCCAGCAGACCGGCGAGCGTGAACACCACCAGCAGGCCTGCCGCGGCCGCCGCGGCGATCGACTGCGCGTCCACCTCCACCCGGCCGCTCTCCCGCGCGGCGCTGCCGCGCAGGTCGGGCAGTACGTCCCAGTGCGGGAGGACACCGGTGCGCAGCAGCACGAACAGCACGCCGGCCACGCCGATCAGCACCGCCAGCAGGGCGATCCAGCCGGGCAGCGCGGTGGCGCGGCGCTCCCGCAGCGCCTGGTCGGCGCGCGGCGGGCGCCGGGTGGCGGTGGCGGTCCGGGCCCCGGCCGCCTTGGTGTCCAGGAGTCCGACGGTCTCCGGCGCGGCTGTCTCCAGCGGGTCGCGCAGGTCCACCGGCTCGGCCGGCGACGGGCTCGGGACGACCGCCAGCGGGGTGGTCGCCGGGCCGCTGTCGGCCGGTCCGCCCTGCTTGACGGTCTTGACGGCCGTGGCGCTGACCAGCGAGCCGGAACCGGAGACGGAACGTTCCGGCAGGGCTGGCGGGAGCGCCTTGGGCAGGTTGTCGGGTCGCAGCGAAGAATCGCGGGTGACGTCCATGCACGGATCCTCTGGGTCGGTGTGTCGCGCAACGGGCGGCCCGGATCTGACGGGCAGTGCCAGGGTCAGGCTAAGTTCATACGTCATCAAATGCGACATTTGAACCGAGGTGTGTCGACATTTACTGACGAATCGTCCAAAGCTGACCTGACGCGCAGACACATGAATGGATGGTCGGACGGTTCGGCGCAGGTCAGCGCCGAGGAGCACCGGCCCTGCGGGCGACCACCCGACGGGTGATCAGTTCGAGGCCGGTGAGCACCAGCAGGACTCCGACGAGTCCATCGCGCAGGCCGGCCTCCCCGGGCCGGCCGGCCGCGCCCTGCGCGGCTTCCTTCGGCTGCGGCGCCAGCGGCCGGGCCGCATGCCCGGCCGGCTCGGCGGACTCGGCCGAGCCGGCGGTTCCCGCCGGCGATGGCACGGACTCCACCGCGGCGACGGCTGTCGGCGAGGTGCCGAAGCCGCCGGCCGGGGCCGGGGAAACGGTCGCAGTGATCGGAGCAGTCGGGACGGCGGGCCCGGCGGGAGCGGCAGGCGCTGCGATCAGGGCGTCCGCCACCGACGCCGACCGACCCGGACCCGCCTTCGCGGACCCCGGCACCGCCGACGCACGGGACGCCGCCGGGCTCGACGCCGTCGCAGCGGTCGGGCTGGACCGGGCCGGAGCCGGTCGCGCCGGGCCGGCCGCGTCGACGCCCGGGAAGAGGTCGGAGACCACGTGCGAGGCGTTGCCGCGGGTCTGCGGGGCGTTGCCGAGTTCCTCGTCGACGGTGCCGGTATCCCCCGGCCGCATTCCGTCGGCATGGCGGACGGCATGGCGTCCTGCCGCGGACCGGTCCGCCGATTCGCCCGGCCCGGCGGTGACGCCCGTTCCCGGGGCGGCGTCGACATCGAACCCGGCCGAAAGCCCGGAGGGCGGCACCGCCCGCCCGGCGGACCGGGTACCGGGGGATCGGGCCACCGAGCGGGGGGCGTTCCACGTGGTCAGCAGCCCGCTCGCGAGGACGGCCAGGGCGACAGCCGTACGGGGAAACTGTCGGCTCATCCGGCTCTCCTTCGCGGTCGGCTGCCGGGACGGTGGGCAGTCTGCACAAGATCCGACGAAAAGGAATCACGATCCTGAGCCGGTCATACTGCGACACCTGTGCTTTTGGCCGTGTCCCACCCGTTTGGCGGCCATCCGGGCGGCAGGACGGGATGTACCCGAAACGACTGCATTTCATCCATTAGGCGACAATCGACACCACCCGGACGGACGTGGGAATGGGAGATCCGGGCCCATCGGGTGGACACCGGCCTCCGGAACGGGGCCATCCACCGGGAAACCCTGTTCGAATCGTCCGCCGGGCGCCCCGGGGAACGAGAGAAGCCCCCGGCCGGTGGCCAGGGGCTTCTCGATGGTGCGCTCAGCAGGATTCGAACCTGCAACCTCTTGATCCGTAGTCAAGTGCTCTATCCGTTGAGCTATGAGCGCAAGGAACGGGCGAACCCGATCTTGCGGTGGTTGGTGCGCTCAGCAGGATTCGAACCTGCAACCTCTTGATCCGTAGTCAAGTGCTCTATCCGTTGAGCTATGAGCGCTCGCCCTGGTGAACGGTGCCTCCGGGGCGTTGCGGGGACAACATTACATGACCTGCGGCGCAGGACGAAATCGGTTGCCCCGGCCCCCGCCCGGCCCCGCCGACGCCGCCCCCGGCCGACCCCGGGACGACCCCGGGACGACTCCGGGAACGCGAAGAGCCCCCGTCGACGAGATCGTCGACGGGGGCTCCCGACTGGCGGAGGCTGAGGGATTTGAACCCTCGATCAGGAATAACCCCGAAACCGCATTAGCAGTGCGGCGCCATAGACCGGACTAGGCGAAGCCTCCCCACATGGAGCGTACCCGCGTGAGCGGACCCGTTCCGTGTGTCAGTGATGATGCCACAACCGTGGGGCTCGGCACCAACCACCGCCAACGTTACTAGGCGGGTCGTCCTCGCCGCAAAGAAGAATGAGATACTGCCGTCTCCGGAGGAGCTGCCCCGAGCCGAGGAGACCTGTCGACGTGAGCAGCAGGCCGATCCGAGGCGCTGCTCGCCTCGCCGCCATACTCGACGCCCTGCCCGACGCGTTGCTGCTGGTGAACAGCAACGGCACCGTCGTGGACGCCAACAGCGCGGCGGTCCAGGCGTTGCAGGCACCGGGCACCTCGCTGGTCGGCATGGGCGTGCTGGGTCTGCTGCCCGAGTTCGACCCCAGCCGCATCCCCGGCTCGATGCGCCCGGCCACCCGTGACAGCGACGCCCTCGACCGCCCGGTCCGGATGACCGCCCACCGCACCGACGGCACCACCTTCCCGGTCGAGGTCTCCGGCAACGACTTCGCCGACGACGGCGACGGCCGCGGCTACGCGCGCTCCCCGTACGACGCGTACCGCGAGAACTCGCCCTCCTCCTCCGACCTGCTCCTGCTGCTGGTCCGCGACCTCTCGGGCCGGCTCGGCGTCGAGGCCGAGCTGCGCCGCCAGCACAAGCAGACCGAGATGATCCTGCGCGCCGCCGCCGAGGGCGTGCTCGGCGTGGACCTCGAAGGCCGCTGCGTGCTGGTCAACCCGGCCGCCGCGCACATCCTGGAGTACCGGGCGAGCGAGCTGGGCGGGCGCGAGCTGCACCCGCTGATCCAGCACTCCCGGGCCGACGGCACCCCGCTGGCGCTGGAGGAGTCGGCGCTGCTGGACACCCTGACCTCCGGGCGCAAGCACCGGGTGCGCGGCACCGTGCTGTGGCGCAAGGACGGCCGGCCGGTCACCGTCGACCTCACCACCGCCCCGGTCCGGGACGGCGACCAGCTGGTCGGCGCGGTGATGACCTTCACCGACCGCAGCCGCGAACTCGCCCTGGTCGCCCGCAACGAGCACCTCACCGCCGTCCTGGAGAGCGAGCTGGGCGGCGCGCTGAACGCGCTGAACCAGCGACTCGACGCGCTTGCCGCCGACCCGGCCGGCCAGCTCTGGCCGGAGGCGAACTGGACGCTGCGCCGGCTGGCCGCCGAGTGCCGCCGGTTCGGGAAGCTGATCGACGGGGTGCTCGACCACCAGCGCTGCGAGGCCGGCGAGAGCAGCGGCGCCGAGGTCAGGGACGGCAAGGACGGCAAGGAGCCCAAGGCTGGCAAGGACGGCAAGGACGGCAAGGACGGCAAGGACGGGCGGAAGGCCGCGTCCCGGGTGCCGGTGGGCCTGGACAAGGTGGTCCGCCGGGCCGTCGAGGAGGCCGGCGAACTGGTCGGCCCCGGCCGGGTGCGGTTCTCGGTGCACGCCGCCGCGGTCGAGGTGATCGCCGACGAACGGCGGCTGGCCCAGGCGCTGGCCCACCTGGTCGCCGACGTCAGCGGCGTCGGACTGGCCCTGGACGACCCCGCCGCTCCCTCCCCCGGCCTGGCCGTGCCCGGGCTGAACGGCGCCGCCGCGCCCGCACTGCCGCCCGCCCCCGAGACGCCGACCGTCGTGCTGGCCGCCGCCCAGCGCGGCGAGGTCGCCCGGGTCGAGATCCGCGGCCCCGGGGTCGGCGGCGGCCCCGTCCACCTGCCGATAGCCCGCACGGTGGTCGAGCGCCACGGCGGCGTGCTCCAGCCGCACGAGCTGCCCGGCAAGGCCGGCACCACGTACGTCGTCGAGCTGCCGCTGGACCCGGCCGCCGCGAAGGCCGCCGCCGAGCGCGCCGCCGCCGAAGGCCGCTCCGACCGGCCCAAGGAGAGCGACAGCGCCGTCCTGCCCGAGCTTCCGGGCATCCCGCAGCTGCCCAGCAGCGGCGAGGCCGCCGAGCCCGCGGCCGCCGGGGAGCAGCCCGGCCCCGAGTCCCCCGCCGCGGAGCAGCCGCCCGCCGAGGAGCCCCCCGCCGAGCGGCGCGGCCGCAGAGGCCGCCCGGCCGCCGAGACCCCGGCGTCCGGCACCCCCGGCACCCCCGGCGACCCCGACATTCCGGCCGACCAGTGGCCGAACGCCCCCGCCCGGATCGAGCGGGCCGTCCCCGAGCAGTGGAACGGCACCGGCAACGACCCCGCGTACGGCCGCCAGGGCCTGGCCGGACCGGACGGCACCCAGAGCGACCCGTGGGGCAAGGACGACGGCCGCTCCGGCCCCGCCTACGCCGTACCCGTCGAGGGCGAGCGGGCCCGGCCGATCCGCCCCGGCGGGCGCGAGCCGCTCGCGATCGGCCCGGCCCCCGCGCCCGCCGCCCCGGACGGCACCCCGCCCGGCGGCACCCCGACCGCCGAGGCCTCCCAGGAGCAGGCACCGGGCGAGACCAAGCACCGGCGCCGCCGCGCGCTGCCCTCCGCCGAGGAGCCCTCCGGCGGCTTCGCCCTGCCCGGGGCGGCCGACGCCCCGGTCTACCCCGGCCTGGAACACGCCCTGCCGGCCGGCCCCGCGCCCGCGCTGCCCGAACCGGCCGCCACCGCGCCGACCGGGCGCCGCCGCCGGCTGGCCGTCCCGCCGGGGCCCGGCCCGGACGCCCTGGTGAACGCCTCCGGCCCGGCCGTCCCGGCGCAGCCCTCCCCCGGTACCGCGCTGGCGCCCGCCCGGGCTGCGCTGCCCGCCGCCGAGGAGCCGTCCGGCCCGCGCCCGGTCGGCACCGGCCTGGGAGAGCTCGCCCCGCCGCGCCCGCTCGGCGCGGCACCGGTGCCCGCCGCCGCGCCGCAGCCGCCCGTCCCGGCCGACGCCGCCCGGACCGCGCCGCGCCCGATGGCCGAACTCCCGGCCGCCGACCAGCGGTCCGCCGCCGATCAGCCGTCGGCCCCGACCGGCGAGCTGGCCAACACCCGCCGGCTGCTGGTCTGGCCCGAGCCCGACCCGGCCACCAAGCAGGCCCTCCAGGCGCGCGGCTACCTGCCGGTGATCGTCCGCTCCCGCGAGGAGGTGGACGCTCAGGTCCCCGGCTTCCCCGCCGCCCTCTTCGTCGACCCGCTGACCGGACCGATCACCCGCACCGCGCTCCAGTCGCTGCGTACCGCGGCGCTCAACCGCCGGGTCCCGGTGCTGGTCACCGCCGGCCTCGGCCAGGCCACCCGGGACGCCGCGTACGGGGCCGACCCGGCCGTCCTGCTGCGCGCCCTCTCCCCGCGCGACGGCGAGCACCACGCCCCGCGGGTGCTGCTGGTCGAGGGCGACCCGGACATCGCCGCCGCCATGATCAGCAGCCTGGAACGGCGCGGCATGCACGTCGAGCACGCGGTGGACGAGAACGACGCGGTGGCCCGGGCCAGCAGCGTGCAGCCCAACCTGGTGGTGATGGACCTGCTGCAGATCCGCCGCCGCCGGGTCGGCCTGCTGGACTGGCTGCGCGCCAACGACCGACTGCACCGCACCCCGCTGGTGGTCTACACCTCGGTGGACCTCGACCCGCGCGAACTGCCCCGGCTGCGCACCGGCGAGACGGTGCTGTTCCTCGCCGAGCGCTCGACCAGCGAGGACGTCCAGTCCCGGATCGTCGACCTGCTCGGGCGGATCGGCGCGATGGGCGAGGCGGGCGTCGCCGCCGCGGGCTGAGACGCGGACACGCGAGGAGGCCGGGACCGTACGGACC
>NZ_JBHVFE010000426.1:0-7892 GCF_042801945.1 Kitasatospora sp. NPDC057542 | reverse complement strand
GGCCGGGCCTCCCGCCCCTGCGGCGTACCCGAAGGATCAGCCCGGCTGCTCGGTGACCGCCACCGGGCGCGAACCGTCACTCGACCACTCGCTCCACGAGCCCGGGTACAGCGTGGCCGGCAGGCCCGCCACCTCCAGCGCCAGGATCTGGTGCGCCGCCGTCACGCCCGAACCGCAGTACACCGCGGTCTCCCGCTCCCCCGCACCCAGCGCCCGGAACCGGGCGGCCAGCTCGACGGCCGGCAGGAACCGGCCGTCCGGGCCCACGTTCCCGGCCGTCGGCGCCGAGACCGCGCCCGGGATGTGCCCGGCCCGCGGGTCCACCGGCTCGGTCTCGCCCCGGTAGCGCTCCCCGGACCGGGCATCCAGCAGCAGTCCGCTGCGCGCCCAGGCTGCGGCACCGTCCCCGTCCACCGTCGGCAGCTGCCCCGGCACCGGCCTGAAGTCGCCCTCCCCGGGCTCCGGCAGCTCGGCCGTCACCGGCAGCCCGGCCGCCTGCCAGGCCGCGAAACCGCCGTCCAGCACCCGGACGTCCCGGTGACCGGCCCAGCGCAGCAGCCACCAGGCCCGGGCCGCCGCCATCGAAGCCGCGCCGTCGTACACCACGACCGGGCGCTGCGCGCCCACCCCGAAGCGGCGCATCGCCGCGCCGAACTCCTCCGGGTCGGGCAGCGGGTGGCGCCCGCCCCGGCCGGGGGCGCCGGGCGGGGCGGCCAGGTCCCGGTCCAGATCGACGAAGTGGGCGCCGGGCAGGTGACCGGCCCGGTACTCCTCGGCCGCGGTCGGGCCGCCCGGCGCGGCACCGACCAGCTGGTAGCGCACGTCCAACAGCACCGGCGGCAGCGCGGAGGCGAGCGCCTCGCGCAGCTCGGCCGCGGAGATCAGCGGGGAACCGTCGTTGTAGGTGGTGGTCATGGCGGCCATTGTCGCGCAGCCCGGCCCCGGCGGCGGGCCATCCGGATCCTCCCGTGGCCCGGTCCGGGGGAACCGCCGGAATCCGCAGGACACGCCCGACCCACCGCTCTTTGGTGGGGTCTTTGCCGGACTTTCCGCGCGGCCCGAGGGTTGGGCGCCCGCCAGGGTGGAAGCATCACCCTCGCGCGCGAGGATTTCCGTGCGCCAACCACCCACGAGGAGGCCCGCATTGCCCGCGGTGGAACTCCGACTGGCCCAGGGCACGCCCTGCTGGGTCAGCCTGCTGACCGACGACCTGCCCGGCGCCCGCGCCTTCTACGGCGCACTGCTCGGCTGGACGTACACGCCCGGGCCCGGCCAGCTCGGCGACTACGTCCGGGCCGAGCTCGACGGGGCGCCGGTCGCCGGCCTCGGCGTCTCCACCGCCACCGGCTTCCCGGTGCAGTGGACCACCTACTTCGCCGTGGACGACGCCGACCGCACCGCCCAACTCGTCCGCGAGTGCGGCGGAACCGTCGCCGTCGGACCGCTCCAGGCCGAGCACGCCGGGCGGATGGCCATCGCCGCCGACGTCTCCGGCGC
Organism: Kitasatospora sp. NPDC057542; assembly: GCF_042801945.1. Classification (NCBI taxonomy): domain Bacteria; kingdom Bacillati; phylum Actinomycetota; class Actinomycetes; order Kitasatosporales; family Streptomycetaceae; genus Kitasatospora; species Kitasatospora sp. NPDC057542. The sequence goes on along the minus strand of NZ_JBHVFE010000426.1, from coordinate 6,395 downwards.
GGTCTTCGGCCTCTGGCAGGGCGAGGAGCACCTCGGCCGGGAGGCCGGCCGCGAACCGGGCGCCCCGGCCTGGGCCGAACTGCTCACCCCCGACGCGGAGGGCGCCGCGGCCTTCTACTCCACCGTGCTCGACCGCCCGGTCCGCTCCGCCCCGGGCGAGACCGCGCTGCTGGTGCACGGGCGGCCGGTCGCTGGCATCCGGCACCACGCCGAGCTGCGCGGCCACCCGACGCGCTGGCGCACCCACTTCGCGGTCGGCGACGCCGCGCTGACCGCCCGTCACGCCGTCGAGCTCGGTGGCCGGGTCCTGGTCGAACCGCACGACACCATCCGCGGCCGCGCCGTCCGGCTGACCGACCCGCAGGGCGGGCACTTCTCCGTACTGGAGGTGCTCCCCTAGACCGCCCCGGCCCTCAGGCCTGCTGCTCCTCGAAGGGCAGCACGTCCGGGGAGAGCACCGAGACGCGCGCCGTCGCGGAGGTCAGCCGCCGGCGGTGGTGGCGGCGGCACAGCACCTCGTAGCCCACCTCGTCCTGGTCCACCGAGATGTCGCCGACCACCACCTGGGCGCCCTCGACCACCATCACCCCGCCGACCGTCCGGGCGTTGTGGGTGGCCCGCGCACCGCACCAGCACAGCGCCTCGACCTGGAGCACCTCCACGCGGTCGGCCAGCTCGATCAGCCGCTGCGAGCCCGGGAACAGCCGGGTGCGGAAGTCGGTGGTGATGCCGAAGGTGTAGACGTCGATGTCCAGTTCGTCCACCACCCGGGCCAGCTGGTCGACCTGCTCGGCGGCGAAGAACTGCGCCTCGTCGCAGATCAGGTAGTCCACCCGGCCGCCGGCCGAGAGCCGCTGCACCACGTGCGCGTGGAAGTCGAAGTCGTCCGTCACCTCGACCGCGTCGGCGCGCAGGCCCAGCCGGCTGGAGATCGTCGCCGCGCCTGCCCGGTCGTTGCGGGTGAGGATCAGGCCCTGCCGGCCGCGCGCGGTGTGGTTGTGGTCCATCTGCAGCGCCAGCGTCGACTTGCCGCAGTCCATCGTGCCCGAGAAGAACACCAGTTCAGCCATGGGTGGAGCAAAGGCCTTTCAAATCAGGGAAGTTCGGGCACAGATAAGTCAAGTACACAGCTCAGCCGCGGACTTCGAGCAGCGGCACGAACTGCTCGACCGGGGTCATCGAACCGTGCAGACCGATCATCGCGGACTCGCCGGGCTCGTTGCGGGAAGCGACGATCGCGATGTCGTCGCGCGCCGCGGCGACCACGTCGCCGATCCGGGCGTACACCCGCTCGTCCACGGCCGGGCCGAACCAGCCTGCCGCGATCGCCTGGTCCCGGGTGGCCACCCACATCCGGTCGCCCAGCACCTCGCTCCAGACCGCGTGCACGTCGGCCGCGGCCCCCGGCACCGCGTACACGTGCCGGGCCCGGCCCTCGCCGCCGAGCAGGGCGACACCGGCGCCCAGCTCCCAGTCCTCGTCGAAGTCGATCCGGTCCTCCGGCGCGATGTCGATCATGCCGTGGTCGGCCGTCACGTACATCGCCGAGCGCGGCGGCAGCTGCCCGGCCAGCCGGCGGGCCAGCCGGTCCACCGCGTCCAGCGTCATCCGCCACTCGTCCGAGTCCACCCCGAAGCGGTGACCCGCACCGTCCAGCTCGCTGACGTAGGTGTACACCAGCGCCCGGTCGTGCTCCGCCAGCCAGGAGGCCGCCAGGTCCATCCGCTCCTCGCCCGTGGTGCGGCCGAGGAAGGTGCCGCCGGACAGGGCCACCCTGGTCAGCGGGGTCTGGGCGAACAGCGGGGACGAGACCTGGGCGGTCGCCACCCCGGCCTGGTGGGTGCGCTCGAAGACCGTCGGGTACGGCTGCCAGGCGTGCGGCTCGGTCGGCGGCTGCCAGCGCAGCTGGTTCATCAGGTAGCCGGTGCCCGGCACCGCCACCGTGTACCCGGCCAGGCCGTGCAGGCCCGGCGGCGTGCCGGTGCCGACCGAGGCCAGCGAGGTCGCCGTGGTGGACGGGAAGCCCGCGGTCAGCGGACGGCCGCTGCCGCCCAGCGAGCTCCCGACGAGCGAGGACAGGAACGGCGCGTACTCGGGGTGGCGCAGCAGCAGCTCCCAGCCCAGGCCGTCCACCAGGAACACCACCACCCGGTCCGCCGGGGCGATCGGGAGGGTCGCGGTGAACCCGGGGACGCCCAGGCCCGCCGCCACCGAGGGCAGCAGGTCGCACAGCGAGCCGCTGCCGTACGGGGGCGCGGGGGCCGTGGTCGGGTCAAGGATCTCGAAGGCGTCGTAGCCGTCGGCAGGAACGAAGGACATGGAACCGGATTCGTAGCGGTACGGTCGGTCGGGAACGGCGGAGCTCAGACCCGCGGGCCGTTGCTGATCGTCGCGTCGGACAGCGCCCGGGCGAACACCAGCGCCTGGGCCACCGTCTCCGGGCCGTCGCCGGCCTCGCTCACCCGCAGTGAGAGGTCGTCAGCCGTGGCCGAGCCGGTGTAACCGTGGTCCGCCTCGCAGTTCGGGTCCGAGCAGCCGGCCGGCTCCAGGTCCAGGCGCTGCACCGCACCCCAGCCGATCGTCAGCACCACCTCACGCGGCAGGGTACCCGGGGTGTACGTCTCCGGGTTCGCCACCATCCGGCTCACCACGACCGAACCGATCCGGTCCAGCCGGACGCTCTCCGTCGACGTCGTCGCGAACGGCACCGCCGGGCTGCCCTCGGCCCCGGACTGCTCGTCCGTATGGCTCACCACGAACCGGGTCGGGGTGAGCACCAGCACCGTCACGTGCCGGCGCACCTCGTTGGCGTCGAAGGTCGTCTCCTGGTGCACCAGGTAGGAGCTGATCGGCTCCGGGCCCACCGCGGACTCGACCGCCTCGGACACCAGGGCCGGGTAGTAGCCGCTGCGCTCGATCGCCGAGCGCAGGTCCTGAGTGGTGGTACCGGTCTTCGCCATATCTCCATCCTGGCATGGTCCGCCGACGAAGCGGGCGGCACGGCGCCGAGCTTCGGACAACAGCGCCCGGGCAGGGCGCAACCAAGGAAGGTTACAGCGTGCTCATCGCGCGCGGGCCCAGATCGCTGCGGACCGGCAGGGGCGCGACCCGTACCCGTGCCCCCAGGATCGCCAGCCCGTGCGGGGCCACGACCACCGGTTCGAGATCCACCGAGGCGATCTCCGGTACGTCGTCCACCAGCTGTGACACCCGCAGCAGCAGCTCCTCCAGGGCGCCGGTGTCCACCGCCTCGGCGCCGCGCCAGCCGAACAGCAGCGGCGCCGCCCGGACCTCCCGGATCAGCCCGGCGACATCCTGGTCGGTGGCCGGCACCAGCCGGTGCGCCGTGTCGCCCAGCAGTTCGGCCGGGGCGCCGGCCAGGCCGAAGGAGAGGATCGCGCCGACCGCCGGGTCCACTGTGGCGGCGATCACGGTGTCCACGCCGCGCGGCGCCATCCGCTGGACCACCAGCTCGGCCTGCGCGGCGCCGCCGAGCAGCGCGTCCAGCTCGCGGTGGGCGCGGCGCAGGCCCGCCTCGTCGGTCAGGTCCAGCCGGACGCTGCCCAGGTCGGGGCGGTGGCGCAGGTGCGGGGCCGTCGCCTTGAGGGCCACCGGGTAGCCGAGCGTCCCGGCGGCTCGTACGGCGGACTCCTCGTCCGGGGCCGGCCGCACCGGCGAGACGTCGATCCCGTAACGAGCCAGCAGCTCCAGGGCCTCGGCCTCGGGCAGGACGAGCCGGGCGCCGCCGGGTTGGGTGCGCGCCGCAACCGCGGCCCGGGTGCTCAGCGCCGCCTCCACCAGCCGGCGGGCGCCGGGCTCGTCGATCCGGTCCAGCTCGGGGACGCGCGCCGTCTCCTCCGCCGCGGCCGTACGGCGGCGCCACTGCGCGTAGTGCACGGCGTGGGTGAGGGCGTGCACGGCCCGCTCGGGCGCCGCGTACGCGGGGATGCCGCCGGGGCGCAGCCTGGCCGGCAGGTCGGTCAGCGCCAGATGGGTGAGCAGCAGCGGCTTGCCCAGCTCCCGGGCCCGGCGGCCGGCGTCGAGCAGGGCGGCGGCGATCTCCGGGTCGTCCGTGCCCATCGCGGGGTCGTCCTCGCCGGTCAGCCGGCCGCCCATGAAGGCGTGCGCGGAGGTGCCGATCGGCGGGATCGCGACGGCGATCACCGCGTCCACGGCCGGGTCGGCGAGCGCGACGTCCAGGGCGATCCGGAAGTTCTCGCCGGTCGCGGCGGTGGTGAGGTCGACGGGCGCGCACGGGCGCAGGCCCGCGCTCAGCAGGGCGTCGTAGGTGAGCAGGCCGAGCGAGTCGGAGTTGCCGACCACGGCGACCCGGTCCCCCGGCGGCAGCGGCTGCTGGGCCAGCAGCTCGCCGGTGTCGTACAGCTCGGTGATGGTCGCCACCCGGGTGACGCCCGCCTGTTCGAACAGCGCGTCCACCGTGGCGTCGTGCAGGCCGGTGGCGGTGGCCGGGACGGCGTGGCCGGGCGGCAGGCTGCCGGTGTGCCGGGCACCCTTGACCACCACGACCGGCTTGACGGCGGCCAGCCGGCGGGCGATCCGGGTGAACTTGCGCGGGTTGCCGAAGGACTCCAGGTACAGCAGCACCACCTGGGTGGCCTCGTCCTCGGCCCAGTACTGGAGGAAGTCGTTGCCGGAGACGTCGGAGCGGTTGCCGACCGAGGCGAAGGAGGAGACGCCGAGGCGGCGCTTGTGGGCGGCCTCCAGCAGGGCCACGCCGATCGCGCCGGACTGGCAGAAGATCCCGAAGCCGCCACGGCCGGGAAGGCGTGGGGCGAGCGACGCGTTCAGCGGGCTCTGCGGGTCGGTGTTGATCAGGCCGAAGGCGTTCGGGCCGATCACCCGCATGCCGGCCGCACGGGCCTGGCGGACCAGCGCGCGCTGCCGGTCCCGGCCCTCCGGACCGGTCTCCGCGTAGCCGGCGGTGACCACCACCAAGCCCTGCACGCCGTGGGCACCGCACTCGGCGACGGCGACCGGGACGGCGCTCTCGGGGACGGCGATCACCGCGAGGTCCACCGGTCCGGGAATGTCCAGAATCGAACGGTGGACCGGGACGCCGTCCAGCTCGGTGCCGGGCTCGGCGTTGCGGTTCACCGCGTACACCGGCCGGTCGGCCGGGGCGCCCCCCAGCAGGTCGCGCAGGATGGCCCGGCCGACGGTCTGCGGGGTGCGGGAGACCCCGATCACCGCCACCGAGCGCGGGGTGAGCAGCCGCTGCACCGAGCGCGCCTCGGCGCGGTGCTCGCGGGCACGCATCACGGCGAGCGAGCGGTCGGTCTGTTCGAGGTCGAACTCCAGGTGCACCACGCCGTCGGCGAAGCTGCGGTGCTGGGTGTAGCCGGCGTCGGTGAAGACCTTCACCATCTTCCGGTTCTCCGGCAGCACCTCGGCCTGGAAGCGGCGGATGCCGCGCTCCTGCGCGACCGCCGCGATGTGCTCCAGCAGGGCGGAGGCCACGCCGCGGCCCTGGTGGGCGTCCTGCACCAGGAAGGCCACCTCGGCATCGGTGCCGGTCTCGGAGGGGCGGCCCTCGGCGTCGATCCGGTCGTACCGGACGGTGGCGATGAAGTGGTCCCGGACCACCACCGCGAGGCCCACCCGGTTCACGAAGTCGTGGTGGGTGAAGCGGCGGACGTCCTTGTCGGAGAGCCGCGGGTAGGGGGCGAAGAACCGGAAGTACTTGGACTGGTCCGACACCTGCTCGTAGAACTCCACGAGCCGTCCGGCGTCGGCCGGCGTGATCGGCCGGATCCGGGCCGTGCCTCCGTCACGCAGCAGGATGTCCGCTTCCCAGTGCTGCGGATAGTCGGGTTGCTCGGGGTTCACCACCGCGGGGTCTTCCACATTCGTCACATTATCCGGCGGCGAGCCGAATGGCGCCGGGCGCGTGCCCACGGCAGGGTGTACAGGGCCGTCGACCGGGGTTTATGCCCCGAAAAGAAACAATCACAAGTCCTGAACGCGGCGGTTTCCAGGGGCCGGCTGCGTGCAACACTGGTCTAGACAACATGGCCGCTTCCCCCGCTCCCCCGAGCACGGCCGTGACCAGCTTCACCGGAAAGGCACGTCTCATGGCTGAGCGCCGCGTCACCATCGGTTGGGCCGAGGGCCTGCACGCCCGTCCCGCCTCCGTCTTCGTCCGGGCCGTCACGGCCACCGGCGTGCCGATCACCATCGCCAAGCCGGGCGGCAACCCGGTGAACGCCGCCTCCATGCTCGGCCTCCTCGGCCTGGGCGCCCAGGGCGGCGACGAGGTCATCCTCGCCTCCGACGCCGAGAACGCCGACGACGCGCTCGACCGCCTCGCCAAGCTCGTCTCCGAGGGCCTCGACGAGCTCCCCGCCGCGGCCTGAGGCCTCGCAGCCGCCCGATCC
>NZ_JBHVFE010000425.1:0-7894 GCF_042801945.1 Kitasatospora sp. NPDC057542 | reverse complement strand
CCGCACCTCGGCGGGGGCCCGGTCGGGCAGTATGCGCAGGGACACTCCGGCCGACCGCGTTCTGACGTACCGTCGTGCGGGCAGCGCACCGCGTGGCACCCGGGGCACGACGGAGGCGTACGGTGTTGTGTTCACGACCCGGCGAGGAGAGACGGCATGGCAGCGAGCTTCCCCGAGACCGCCATCAGCACCGAACGGCTGCTGCTGAGGCCCCTGGCGGAGGACGACGCCCCCGGCCTGGCCACGATGATGGCCGACGACCTCGTGCTCGCCTGGACGGACCTGCCGCACCCCTTCACCGAGGAGTACGCGGCCGAGCTCGCCCGCACCCTCGCCCCCGCCCACCGGACCGCCGGCCGCGGCATCGTCTTCGCCGTCACCGAGCACCTGACCCAGCGCCTGGTCGGCCTGGTCGAACTGCGCAACACCGACTGGCGCCTGCGCAGCACCGAGATCTCCTACGTCACCGCCGTCTGGGCGCGCGGCGAGGGCTACGCCCCGGAGGCCGTCCTCGGCGTCGCCCAGTGGCTGTTCGAGGACCGCGGCTTCCTGCGCCTGGAGCTGCGCACCGCCGCCGGGAACACCGCCGCCCAGCAGGTCGCCCAGAAGATCGGCGGCATCAGCGAGGGCGTGCTGCGCAGCGCCTGGATAGTCCGCGGGGAGTCCGGCGAGGTGGCCGTGGGGGAACCTCCCAGCCGCCGGGCCGGGGGAGAGAGCCGCAGCGACCTCATCCTGTGGAGCCTGCTGCCGGAGGACCTGGAGTCGCCCGAGGTGCAGCGCGACGGCTGGCACGGCAACCACCGCTACGTGCTGCGCGACTGAGCGCCGCCGCCCCCGCCCGTCTGCTGTTCACCCGGCGCGGACATGTGTGCGAGATGTCGGCTTCCGGGGGATCGCACCCGGTAGCCTCTGCACCGGCGCCGCACGACGGCGGATCGAGTGGTGCACCGAGTCGAGGGAGAACGGCCGCAGATGGCTGACCGGATCACGGTCATCGGGTGGGACGGCACCCCGCTGACCGAGGCCGCCGGCGCGGCCCTGGCCGCGGCGACCCTGGTGGCCGGCGCCCCCTACCAACTGACCGCACTCCCGGTGCCGGAGTCCGCCGAGCGGATCACTCTCGGCAACATCCAGCAGGCCGCCCGCAGGATCGCCGAGCACCGCGGCGCCGCCGTCGTGGTCGCCGAGGGCGACCCGGGCTTCTTCGGGGTGGTGCGCACCCTGCGCCGCCCCGAGTACGGCCTCGAACTGGAGGTGCTGCCCGCCGTCTCCTCGGTGGCCGCCGCCTTCGCCCGGGCCGGCATGCCCTGGGAGGACGCCCAGGTGGTCAGCGCGCACGGCGGACGGCTGCGCCGCGCGGCCAACATCTGCCGGGCCCACCCCAAGGTCGCGGTGCTCACCGCGCCGGGCGCCGGGCCCGCCGAACTCGCCCTGATGCTGCGCGGGGTGCACCGGACCTTCGTGGTCTGCGAGGCCCTCGGCACCCCCGACGAGGACGTCACCGTCCTCACCTCCGACCGGATCGCCGACCACGTGTGGCGCGACCCCAACGTGGTGCTGGTGATCGGCGGCGGCGCCCAGGCCGGGGCGGTGGACGAGGCGGCCGGCTGGCTCGCCGGGCGCCCGGTGGGCTACCCCGGCGCGGAACGCGGCTGGGCGCTCCCGGGTGACGCCTACGCGGGCGCCGGGCGCGCGGAGGGCGAATCGGGCGCGCCGGAAGCACTGCCCGCCCATGTGCGCGCCCTGGTCCTGGCCCGTCTGGGTGCACGCCCCGGGGACCTGGTCTGGTCGGTCGGCGCCGGCAGCGGAGCCCTCGCGGTGGAGGCGGCCCGGTTCGGTGCCGCCGTGGTCGCGGTCGAGGGCTCCCGCTCCGCCTGCGCCCGGCTGACCGTCAACGCCCGCCGCTACGGTGTCGAGGTGGAGGCGGTGTACGGGAGCGGCCCCGAGGTGCTGGGCGGCCTGCCGGAGCCGGACGCGGCGGTGGTGGAGTCCGGCGGCCTCGACGTGGTGCGCGCGGTGCTGGCCCGCCGGCCGGAGCGGTTCGTCGCGTTGCCCCGGACCCTCACCGAGGCGCAGGAGGTCCGCCGGGCGATCGCCGGGGCCGGCTACCGGGCGGACGGCGCGCTGCTCCAGGCGACCCCGTTGCGGCCGGTGGGGGAGGGTGACGGGCTGACGCTGGGGGCGGGCGGAACCGGCGCGCTGGTGCTCTGGGGTGAGCAGATCGTGTGAAGGCCGTGGGCGTGCACCGGGGCCGTCCGGTGGCGTCGACGGTGATCCAGGTCGCATCCGGACACCGATTCGAGAGGTGACCGCGCCGGGCCGGTAGTGTGACGTCCTGGTCGGCTGATCGGTCGGCGACCCACCCGATTCGGTCGGTTTGTCACCTTTTTGACGTGGTGCAATCCGATTCCGCTCGGAGTGTGGGCAATTCGACGGGCCGCGTGTCGGACCTGGAGAATGCCGTAGGGTCCGGTGCGGTCGTGCCGGTTGCTCCGGCCTGTCGTTGTTTCAGACGATGTGCCGCCCCGTACGGGCGGTGCGCCGGGCCGGGGTGCCGCAGTGCGCCGGATGGACTTGGGCCGCAGCGCCACGGCGCGGCGGCCGCGTGTGGTTAGGGGCGGGCCGGTGCTGGTTCGGCCCGTGCGGATGGGCGCTGCGATCGGTGATCGTGTCGCCGAGGGCGCGGCAGCGGCCTGGAAGGAGCTTTGACAATGACCGATGGCGGCCACGTCCCGGGCGAGGGACTGCCCGAGCACCTGCACGCCGGGCCGGACCCGCTCGGCGGACCGGAGGGCGTCGCGGGCGTTGCACCCGTCCAGGGCGTCGCGACGGACGGCGGTGCGATCCCCAACCCGGCGGCCCCGATCAGCGGGGTCCCCGGTGCGATGCCCCCGGGTGCGGGCGTCGTCCCGCCGCAGGGCCAGCACGGCTACGGCGTTCCCGGTGTGCCCCAGCCCGGCCACCCCGGCGAGGGCTGGGCCGTCGACCAGGGCGCCCCGCGTCCGGCCTTCCACTTCCTCGACCAGCCCGACACGCCGGACGGCCTGGACGACGATGACGACGTGCTGCTGATGCCCGGCCCGCAGGGCTCCTGGGGCGAGCCGGCGGCGGCCGTCCCGGCCGAGCAGGTGCCGCTCGTGCCGCAGCAGGACGGCACACCCGTCGAACCCTCCTGGCCGCCGGTGGACCCGCCGGTGCTCGGTGCCGAGCACGCCGTCCAGCAGCAGCCCGTCCAGATGCAGCCGCAGCAGCCGATGACGCAGGCTCAGCAGCCGCGCCGGCCGCTGCACGCCGGTCCGCCGATTCCGGACCCCTCGCTGATGACCGGCCAGGTGCCGGTCCGCTCGCTGGCCGATCGCGGCCCCTCGCAGGGCGGCACGCCCGCGCACGGCATCCCGGTGGTCGGCCGCCCGCCGATGGCCGAGGCCGCCGCCCCGGCTCCGGCCGCCGCGCCGCAGGCCGTCCCGGTGGCGCCGGGCGCTCCGGCAGCCCCGGGGGTTCCGGTCGTGGACGGGCAGCAGCTGCCGCAGGCGCAGGACTTCCACCAGGCCCAGCAGGTGCCGCTGGTCGCGCAGCCGATCGAGGCCGTGCTGTCCGTCGAGACGGTCGGGGCGATCGAGGTGATCGAGGTCGTCGAGATTCCGGAGGCCGTCCAGGCCGCCGCGGTCCAGCCCGCTCAGGACGTGACGGCCCCCCAGACCGTCGCGGTCGCGCCGCAGGCCGTCGCGGCCGAGCCGGTCCCGGCCGAGACCGCCCAGCCGGTGGCCGAGCCCGCCGTCGCCGGGACGGTCGTTGCCGAGGCCGCTGGTGTCGCGCCCGCCGACGCCGCGACCGTCGCTGCCGAGGGTGCTGCCGCCGACGCCGCCGCCGTGCCCGTCGAGCAGCCCGAGGCAGCGGCCCCGGCCGGTCAGCCGCGCCGGATCTCCGCCTTCCTCGCCGCGCCCACCCCGCACGGCCTGCCCAAGGTCGGGGCCCCCGAGCAGGCTCCGGTCGCCGAGGAGGCGGCCCCGCAGCAGCCCGCGCCCATAGCGGCCGCCGACGCGCCGCAGGCCGTCGAGGCCGCCCCGGTTGCCGAGGTCGTCGAGGTCGCCGAGCAGTCCCATCCGGCCGAGACCGCGCCGGAGGCCGTTGCCGAGCCGGCCGCCGAGACCGCCGCGGGTACCGGGGAGATGCCCTCCGGCCAGGCCGTCACCGAGCCCGCCGCCGAGGCCGAGCAGCCGCAGCAGCAGGCCGAGGCGCCTGCTGAGCCGGCTGCGGAACCGACGGCCGAGGCTCCCACCGAGACCGCCACCGCCGCTGCCGAGCCGGTCGCCGAGGCTCCGGCCGAGGCCGCTCCCGAGCAGCAGGCCGCTCCCGAGACGGAGGCGGCGCAGCCCGCCGGAACCGTCGAGGAGCCCGCCGCCGAGGCAGCCGAGCCGGTCGGGGAGGAGGGCGCACCCGCCGAGGGCGTCGCCGAGCGACCCGCCGCCGCCCCGGAGACCGAGGCCCCCGCGGAGCCGGCCGCCGAGCAGGCGCAGGCCGAGCCCGTGGCCGTCGTCGCGGAGCCCGCTGCCGAGGCCGAGTCCGTCCAGGAGCCCGCCGCCGAGACGCCCGCCGAGACGCCGGCCGAGGGCGTCGCCGAGCAGCCGCAGGCGGAGCAGCCCGCCGCCGGGAACCCGGAGGCCACCGAGGCCTCCGAGGAGCAGCCCGCCGACGCGCAGCCCGTCGCCGAGGAGGCTCAGGAGCAGCAGCCCGAGGAGCCTGCCGAGCCGCGCGGCCCGGCCGCTCCCGGCTACGACGAGGCCGGCCGCGAGGCCGTCCACCAGGTGATCCGTGAGCGCCGAGACGTGCGCAACGGCTTCCGCCCGGACCCGATCCCGCACGAGGTGCTGATCCGCGTCCTGGAGGCCGCCCACACCGCGCCCAGCGTCGGCTACTCGCAGCCCTGGGACTTCGTGGTGATCCGCTCGGCCAAGACCCGCAGGCGGATGCACGCCCTGGCCGAGCGCCAGCGCGAGGCGTACGCGGACTCGCTGCCCAAGGGCCGGGCCAAGCAGTTCAAGGAAATCAAGATCGAGGCCATCCTCGACACCCCGGTCAACATCGTGGTGACCGCCGACCGCACCCGCGGCGGCCGGCACACCCTGGGCCGGCACACCCAGCCGCAGATGGCCCCGTACTCGGCCGCCCTGGCCGTCGAGAACCTCTGGCTGGCCGCCCGCGCCGAGGGCCTGGGCGTCGGCTGGGTGAGCTTCTTCGACGACGAGGAACTGGTCCGCGAGCTCGGCCTGCCCGAGCACCTGGAGGTCGTCGCCTACCTGTGCGTCGGCTTCGTCGACGAGTTCCCGGACGAGCCGGAGCTGGAGCAGCAGGGCTGGGCCAAGAAGCGCCCGCTGTCCTGGGTCGTCCACGAGGAGCAGTACGGCAACCGCGCGCTGCCCGGCGAGGAGCCGCAGAGCCTGCTCGCCGAGACCCTGCGCGGCATCCGCCCGCTGGACGCCAAGGCGCTCGGCGAGGCCTGGGACCGGCAGAAGCGGATGACCAAGCCGGCCGGCTCGCTCGGCATGCTGGAGATCATCTCCGCCCAGCTGTGCGGCCTGTCCCGCAAGTGCCCGCCGCCGATCCCGGAACCCGCCTGCGTGGCGATCTTCGCCGGGGACCACGGCGTGCACGCCCAGGGTGTCAGCCCCTGGCCGCAGGAGGTGACCGCCCAGATGGTCGGCAACTTCCTGGCCGGGGGAGCGGTGATCAACTCCTTCGCCAAGCAGATCGGCACCGAGGTCTGCGTGGTCGACGTCGGCGTCGCCGCCGAACTGCCGGACGCCGTCCAGCAGGGCCGCGCCACCGGCCTGCTGCCGCGCAAGGTCCGCCCCGGCACCGCCGACATGACCCAGGGCCCGGCGATGACCCGGGAGGAGGCCCTCAAGGCCATCGAGGTCGGCATCGAGACCGCCCGCGACCTCGTCGCGGCGGGCAACAAGGCGCTGGTCACCGGCGACATGGGGATCGCCAACACCACCGCCTCGGCCGCCCTGATCTCGGTGTTCACCGGCCTCGACCCGGCCGAGGTCACCGGCCGCGGCACCGGCATCGACGACGAGACCCACGCCCGCAAGATCGAGGTCATCCGCGCCGCGCTGGCCCTGCACCAGCCCGACCCGAGCGACCCGGTCGGCGTTCTCGCCGCCGTCGGCGGCCTGGAGCACGCCGCCCTGGCCGGTTTCCTGCTGGGCGCCGCCTCGCTGCGCACCCCGGTGGTCCTGGACGGCGTCATCGCCGGTTCGGCCGCGCTGGCCGCCAAGGCCATCGCCCCCGAGGTGCTGGCCGCCTGCATCGCCGGCCACCGCTCCGCCGAGCCCGGCCACCAGGCCGCACTGGCGAAGCTCGGTCTGCGCCCGCTGATCGACCTGGACCTGCGGCTCGGCGAGGGCACCGGTGCCCTGCTGGCCCTGCCGCTGGTGCAGAGCGCGGCCCGGGCGATGCACGATGTAGCAACCTTCGACTCCGCCGGGGTCACCGAGAAGGCCTGACGCACCCCGTCACCGCTCCGCGGACCGGCCCGAGGGCGCGCCGGACCGCGGAGCGGTGCCGTACCGTCCCCACACCCTCACCCCCCGATCAGGAGCACCGCCGATGACCGCGCCCACCCCGCACCCGAGCACCGAGGGCCGCACCCCCTACCCGGTCGGCCTGCTGCTGGCCGGCCGCCGCGTCGTCGTGGTCGGCGGCGGCCAGGTCGCCCAGCGGCGGCTGCCCGCCCTGATCGCCTCCGGTGCCGACCTGCACCTGATATCGCCGACCACCACCCCGGCCGTCCAGGCCATGGCCGACGCCGGCGAGCTCACCTGGCACGCCCGCCCGTACCGGGACGGCGACCTGGCCGGCACCTGGTACGCCCTGGTCGCCACCGACGACCCGGTCGTCAACGAGACGGTCAGCGCCGAGGCCGAGCGCGAGCGGGTGTTCTGCTCCCGCAGCGACGACGCCGCGGCGGCCACTGCCTGGACCCCGGCCAGCGGGCGCGACGCGGGCGCCACCGTCGCCGTCCTCACCGGTGACCCGCGCCACTCCGCCGCCCTGCGCGACGCCATCGTGGACGGCCTGCGGGACGGCTCGCTGGCCGCCCGCCAGTACCGTTCGCACGGGGCCGGCGTGGCCCTGGTCGGCGGCGGCCCCGGCGACCCGGACCTGATCACCGTGCGCGGCCGGCGGCTGCTCGCCGACGCCGACGTGGTCGTCACCGACCGCCTCGCCCCGCGCGAACTGCTCGCCGAACTGCCCGAGCACGTGGAGGTGATCGACGCCTCCAAGATCCCGTACGGCCGGTTCATGGCCCAGGAGGCGATCAACCGCACCCTGGTCGAGCACGCCAAGGCCGGCAAGTTCGTGGTCCGGCTCAAGGGCGGCGACCCGTACGTCTTCGGCCGCGGCGGCGAGGAACTGCTGGCCTGCGCGGAGGCCGGGCTGCCGGTCACCGTGGTGCCCGGGATCTCCAGCTCGATCAGCGTCCCCGCCGCGGCCGGCGTCCCGGTCACCCACCGCGGCATGACGCACGAGTTCACCGTGATCTCCGGCCACGTCGGCCCGGACGACGAGCGCTCGCTCACCAACTGGGAGGCCGCCGCGAAGATGAGCGGCACCCTGGTGCTGCTGATGGCCGTGGACAAGATCGGTGCGATCGCCGCCCGGCTGGTCGAGTACGGCCGGTCGGCGGACACCCCGGTCGCGATCGTCCAGGAGGGCACCACCGCCGCCCAGCGCCGGGTGGACGCCACCCTCGGCACCGTCGCCGCGGTGGTCGAGGCCGAGGGTGTCAAGCCCCCGGCGGTCATCGTCGTCGGCGACGTCGTCAACGTGCTGGCCGCGGCCTTCCGGAAGTAGGCACACGTGGAGTGGGAAGTCGGCTGGTCCGACT